>CAYXYA010000056.1:0-9608 GCA_964469185.1 uncultured bacterium
CAAAAAACGCCTGCGTGTTCTCCCCTTCATACGGATACATCCTGGTTACATTGATCTTTAAGGCCATTGTCTTTCTCCTTTTTGGTTTAGCTTCTTATATAGAGCTACTTCTTCGCGGTTGCCTCCTTTTCATTCACTGTATTGCGCGCAACTTCCAAGGCTTTCTCCTTCAACTTTTCGCCCTGCCCCTTTTGATAAGTCCACCAATCAGACGACCCTTCTTTAATAGAATTTTCATGGAGAACTTGAACCATTTCAGATGTGTACTTGATGGGTCTTGTGCCAGCGATCCGTGGAACGTCTCGAAAAACTACAGTGTTTCTTCCGTTTTCCTTGGCCTTGTAAAGACCACTATCTGCCGCAGTCAAAATATTTTGAAAATTGGTTCCGTCTTCTCCCCATTCAACAAGAGCTTGGCTGATAGTGACTGGATAATGGATGGTAAACAGGTCATCCTTCTTGTGGTCCAGGCCGTCCGTAAAGTGTTTAATACCTTCCTTCTTGATGATTTCATTGGCTTCTTCAGCCACCTTCTCCTCGCAATGCCTTCTAAATTGATCGGCTTTTTCGACCGCTTCTTCCTCCGTCCCATCGAAAACCCAAATGATCTCCTCGCCCCCATAACGCCAAATCCGGCTCTTGCCGAAAATATGTTGGCCCGATTTTGCCAAGGCCTTCAAAACAGCGTTCCCGACCTGATGGTTGTAATGGACATCATTGAAGGATTTGAAAAAGTCGATATCGGACATTGCAAGGTAAAAGTGGTGCTTTCTTCTTGCGGCCAGGGCCGGAATTTGCTGCACAGCGGCCCTGTCGTTCAAAAGGCCCGTTCGATGGTCAACGAGCGTTTCAATGACAAGATTTTCCCTCGTCGTTTGGCTTTCGGACTCGGCCCGCATTTCACTCTCAAGAAAAGGGTCGAACAACTGAGCGAAAAGCCACTTGAAGGGTTTCACTTGCTTTAATTTCCCTAGAGCTTCCCTGCGTCTTTTCTTTTTAGCCATTTCATATAGTTTCGAAACTTTGGAATCGACAAATCCCGCCTTCATAACGGTCGTGCAAATAGTGATGGTCCTATGGTATTGGCCGATCAAGTAATGGGATGCGGCCAAAAAAGTCAGGAAGTTGTAGTTTTTGGGATACCTCAAACTCAAGGACTCAAACTTCTCGACCGCCGATTCATATTTTCCAATGTGAAGGCAAAGTTCAGCTTCAAGCGCTACCGCTTCTGGGTAATCCCTTTTGTGGGCGAATACTTCCTTTAAGGTGTCCTGGCAGTTCCCGTATTGACCCAGCAGAAATTGAGCTCTAGCCAGCAAAACAAGGCTTTCCGGGGTCTTTGGGGAAAAGTGGTGAAGCCTGTGGATAACTTTTAGGGCCGAATTCGGCTTCTTATGCCCAACGTAGATCTTCGCGGATTCAATATGAGCCTCAATGTTCAGGGGCTGGTGGCGACTTATAACCTCATCCAATAGTTCAATCGCCTCCGAGAAGCGTTCCTTCTCTATTAGTAAGTGGGCGGATTGAAGACACCTCTTTGCCAACTCAGGATTTACTTGGATAACCGTTTCTTCCATTTCAGAGCCTCTGGAAATTAGTGACGATCAGCTTCCCGTTGTCGTTTCTGACGATCACCACAATGTGAAAAGGCAGTTCGATTTGCGACCCTGGCCCTCTGGCATCTGAATTGAAAAGGTTTTTGCCGATAACCCGGACCCAGTAATGGTTTCCATCCGTGTTATCTACGCTTGAACGGTCGATCTTTTGATAGGAAACGTAGGCTTTGTTGTCCGAAAGAAAGGCGATCCACTTCGGGTCAAGGAAAGCCTCCTGGTAGTAGGACATCATGTTATCGCTCATCAAATTGGCGACTTTATCCACTTGATGATTGATATCCGTATAGCTGACGTTAAAAGCCATGACGGTGAATTTTTCGGCAAAATTCCTGATGTCGGCGTATTGGGTTTCTTCCCCAATCGGTTTTGCCGAACTTTCTTTGGCCTGCCCGTGGGATTTTTCCCAATAAAAGGCCGACCCTAAACCCATCATTACAATAATGAGCCCAGTAATAAATTTTCCAGCAGAACTGTCTTTCTTGGACCCTTCCTCAAGCGCATCGAGAACTTTGACACCTTCGGTCTTTTCCGGTTCCGTCATATAATTTCCACCCTCTGGACAGTTCCTGTCCTTTCTTTTTCTTTCGACACCGGTTTCAGAACGGTGTTGTTTTCTTTATCCTCGATCCATTTGGCAATAGCCCCAAGCGTCGCAAGCGGGTCTTCATCAGGAGCGTAGGTCTCCAGGTAATGGTCGCGAATAGCCGCTTCCGGGCCATAGGTGGTTGCAATGTGGTAAGCCAACTCATCAGGATAAATATTCACAATTCCCTGCCTAAGCGTTTGATGAATGAGGGCCTGAGAATAGACCCCTTTAACCATATGCAGGTTCATAACCTTTTCGACCTGAGTAGGATTTAATTGGAGTAATCCTTTTGCGTGTTCAATGTCATCTCCCACGAGCTTGAGCAGGATTTTGGTAGAGGTGTTCTTCAAAATCGCTTCGACTCCCTTGACCCCAAAGAACTCCCCGATTTCCTGGGTTGCAAAAATAGGTTGGAGCCTCAAATGACGGGCGGTTTTGGCAATGCGAAGAAGAAAGGCTAACCCTGCGGGATATTGGGCCAAGTACCAACACTCATCCATCGCCAGTTGAGAAAGGCGATTCAATTCCTTGTTTTGTTTGGCCTTGAACAAACAGTAGTTTAAAATAGTAAAAACGGCGAGGCCGACGGCCTTCTTGTCGTTGTCGCTGATACCAGAGGTGTCAAAAACGATAAAAGAATTGTCGGCTTTGACCGTTGATTCCCTATCCGTCAAGTTGGCGTACATGCCTTTGCCGGTATAAAGTTTCAACACCTCGGCTTGCTTGCGACAGAGATATTGGAATTCGGACGGCACCTTTTTGTCCTCCGCTGTTTTCAGAAGACTTTCCTTGAGATCAGAAAGAAGAGGAACCCTTCCCTGTCCAATACAGTTTCGGTAAGTCTGTTTCACTGCTTCTTGCAGGATGGCCTTGTCGAGTTCCTCCGCTTCCTCTATCCGGTTCTCCTTGACGTTGGCCAGCACCACCCCCAAATACATAATGATGTTGGCGATATGGTCCGGGTCTATTTCCCCGTCCGTTCCCTTTATCTCATCCAAGGGGTAATCGAAGATGTTGAGGTGATGTTTGCTCTCCAGGTCGTAATTGAGGTATTTTCCCCCCGCTAACCGGCAGAGGGTTTTATATGACTGGGACTTGTCGATGATCATGACGTAGGGATTTAAAGCCAGATTCTTGATGAGGAGTTGGTTGATGGTGAAAGATTTCCCCGTACCCGAGGAACCCACCACCAGCGCGTTCCAGTTCTCCGTTTCCCTACTCCACAGATCAAACTTAACCATTTGATTAGATAAAGTTTTCCCCAGTGGAACCCCATCCGTTTCGGCGATAGGCTCCCAAAGACAAGGAACCGCGTTTGCCATGACCGCCGTGGCTTGAAGATGTTCATGCCCCGCTACGTCGGTTGCCTGAGGTAGGGTCGAAAGAAACAGCCGTTTCTGCTCGGCATATCCCGATAAAGGGTGAACGTTTTTGAACATCCGGCTCAGGCTTTCATAGTTGGAAATCAGCCTTTTATGACTATCTGAGAACAGGGTTATATAGAGGGAGAATTTAGCGAGAGAAGTCTTCCTCTCAGAAACCAGCGAAAGGACACTTTGGCGGTAGTCCAAGGCCGCTTGGGCCTCGAAGTTCATGACGTTCTTTCTTTTCCACAAAGCCCCTTGGTCGCCTTGGATCTGTTTTTCAACAATGCCTTGGGCGCGGTAAAGATCGACCCCTTTGGCGTAAAGGGAGATTTTGAAATCGTCCGTTTTCTCGTAAAGTTCCTGGAAGAAAAGGTTCTGCTCATTGAAGGAGGGAAACTCCGTCACATAGAGTGTTTTTCCAAAAGTATCTCCAACCTTGAAATAGCTCTTTTCCCTAAAGTCCCACGGATAGGTCGTCAGCATTTCGCGTAAAGTTTGAAGGCCACCTTCCCCGCCTGAGAACCCGGAGGCTTTTTTGAACCTCTCTGGATTTCCCTCAAACCTTTGAAGGGAAAGCTCTTCAAACAAGAGGCTGTAAATCTCCTCACTAGTTGCCTCAACCGGCTCCAAGCCTACGATGTTGAGTTGTGAAACCCAGGATTTCCCACGCCGTAGCGTTTCCTCAATTTGGGGGACATCGTCCTTTTCTTTTTTATTCGTCTTGAAAGGCGGAACTGTAAAGAGAATGAAGGATTGGAAATGACAAATTTGTTCTTGGGCATAAAACCTCCTGAGCCAATTCCTCAGAAACTCCGGGTACTGGTTCCTGAAAACCTCGGGAGCATTTTCATGGATTCGCTTATCAAACCCCTCTATGACTTTCTCTGGATCGGCCAACACGCGCTTGGTCAGGAACTGGACTTCTTCGCCATTTCTTAAATCAGCCAACACTGAATCGAGTTTTCGAACCTTCTCTCCTAAAATCTCCGGGTCTTCCATCCAGGGATTGAGGCCTCCTGAAACTTTGAAGATGCAGGCATACTGTTCAGGATTCCGGAGGACCATGTACCCCGGCCCCACGGTTCTGACCCGTAGCAGACCTCCAACCGGCGGGCCCGAAGCCTGATGCTTCGCCTCTTTTTTTCCGAAAATCCCAATCATTGCTGAACCTCGTTTGATTCAAGTTCACTTTCTTCCCTGCCAGGGAAATAATGTTTAGGCTCCCTGTTGTACCGAAGAATATTTTCCAAATGCTTTTCCGGCCAAAAGCTCTTGATGACGAAATAGACCGAAGCGATAATCAAGACAGCGAAGAAAAGAACCAAGGCCCCTTCCAAACCCCAAAGGGCAAGGAAGCCTACAAATGCAAAAGCATTCCCCACAAACACGAACATCAGCTTGTGGAAATCTGAGGTATAGAAGAGCCCCCACATTTTGGATTCCTTCTCAAGCGGGATAGCCATTCGCCCTCCCCGAGCCCGATCCGGGTCTTTGCCAAGGTTTGTCACGAATGCCTTGGAGTTTTTTGGCGTAGTCGCCGACAAGCTGACGCTTTTTTCTCTCGTCAGGGGTGAACAATTCGGAGTTTTGAGAATCCCGTTTGAGACTTTTGGAAATGGAACCACCGGACATCTTTTTGAGGAAACTGGAAACCGGGTTGTTGGGATTTTCGTGTTTTGGCCTTCCACCAATCGCCCCTAGTTCAGCTACGGCATTTAAGCCTTTCATCGTCTTTTGCCCAGCCAATGCCCCACTGGCGGTCCCAACCCCTGGAATAATGGAGCCAATGGCAGCCCCCGTGGCGGATGCTATGGCTTGGCTCGTTTCTCCTGTGGCTCCTTTGGCCGCCCCAAAAAACCCTAATCGAGCGTGGTTAGCCCCAGAAGCCGCCGACTTGGTGCCACGCGTGAACTCTTTCAATCCTTCCCCTGTGAGATTGGCACCAGCAAAGGTCGTAAACAGGGAGGCGAACTCTTGGACGTTGGCGATGAGTTGAAGGCCTGCCAGGACAGCTACCGCCGTAAGCAGGCTATTGACCCCAATGGTTTCTACTCCCCAATTGATGTTCGGGATCAGGTAAAGACCCACAAGGGTAATGGCCCATATCACTGAATAGAGGAGAAGTTTCACAAAGTAGCGGGCCGCGCCCCAAAAAATTGGAGCCGTTGCCGGATGGCCCAGGCACCCGATGAAGATTGGCCCAAGGACAAAAATGACCCAAAGGTTCAGGATTTGAAAAAACTTGGTGAACACGACCGCGAAACAAATAATGAGTCCCCAAATGGCAACACCGCACTTGAGTAACCCTGCTGAAAACTCAGCTAATCGGCTCTCCTCTTGTGGCTGTTGAACGGTGTTTGAAGCCGTTCCCACACTGGAAACAGCCTGTCCCTGCTGTGCCGGATATTGAATCCCGTTATCCTGGACAAGCCCTTTTAGGGAAAAAGGTTTCATGGTTTCACCGGGGATCACGGGTTGGTTTCCAATATTGTCAGCACCCCTGGCGATCATGAAATGGACAATAGTTGGAATACCAAGTATGAGGATGAACCCCGCCATCGCCTGAAAGAACCTGGAATTCCCCTTCTCCGATTCCCCACTCGAAATTGCCGAGTAGCAGTTGTAAAAACCCAATACCACGAGTCCAAGAGAAACGAGGTAAATTAAATTCCAAGCAATCCCTTGGGAGGTAATAAAATTCCCCCGGAAATCCAATTGGGAAGGGTTTAACCCATGAGCGGTCGAGTTCAGGTCGATGTTTTGAAAACCTTCCAATACCCCGGATGTCCTCAAGGTGTTCTGGTTGTAGATGTAATAGCCCATAGCGGTTGCGGTATGGGTTAGGTACGAATGAAGAGTCGGCCATGCGAAAAGGCAAATGAACGCCGTCACAAAACCGATGATGACGGAAGCATCGACAAATCGGTCCCAAAGACCTGATGACCTTTGGCCCGTGTCGATAACAAACCCCACGATGAGGATGAAGAGTCCTGCCCCACTTGTGATCTTCAAAATGTTCAGGACCACCTGCACAGCATTAGACGCGGACGAGCCGCCCCCTACTGTGCCAATTAGAGCCGAATAGGTCTGCGGGGATGCTAAGTCTGGGATATAGATGAGAAAAGTACCGATGTACTTGTCGTAAATCTTGAACAGTGTCTGGATGGCCCAGTTCCCGAGTTTATCCATCCCCTGCGCGACCCAATCCCCCGCGTGTTTCCCAATGGAGTCAAATATCCCCTCAGACACCCCATCCTTGATGCTTTGGGAGGAAGTGCCGCTGTCCGTAGACAAAAGGGATAGACCCCAAGCATTTGAGGAGAAAATAAAAATAAGAAGCAACAGAAAAACTTTTCTCAAGTCTTAGTTTCCCGCCAGAACCGAGCTAACCGGCCTAGCCCCGAATTCTCCTGCCTTCAAAAGAACGTAGTTGAGAACCACGCCGACCATGAGAATCCCGATGATGGAAAGAACACTGTTCCAAATCCTGTCTTTCGCACTTGGATCACCCTTGCTTGAATCGGCCAGGTGGTCGAGGGCGTTCTTGATGCACTGTAAGATCTTCCAAAGACCGTACCCATCCAGAAGCAAAAGAATCATCATCTTGACCGGGGATAATTCGGGCATGCTTGTCAAAGCTTGGCAATAACCTTCGTCCGCAAGGACAAGCAGGTAGAAAGCCATCCCCATTCTTTTAATCAGGCTAAAACTTGATTTTTTCATCTCTCTCTCCTTGGTTTATTGAGCTGGTGGAGCCCCACCAGCGTTTGCCGAATCCTGCGATTGTCTTGGTTTCACATTGACGTTCCCCATTTGCTGGATTATTGCGCCACCCCCTGTTTGAACGACATTTGCTCCCGCGTAATTAAAGGCGGCTCCTGGGTTTTGACCCAAAGCTATCGAACTTCCTGTCATCTGTCCGGTTCCCAAAAGTGAATTCAAATTCGAAATCCCCAGCGCCTGTAAAAGCTGGGAAACGGCGAATGTCCCTAAAATCCCTCCTAAACCGGCGATGACGGTGCCGATCACCTGATTGAAGGCTTGAACCAAGGCGCTTTCCTGCTGAGTAGGCCGGTATCCCGGAGACACATAAGGCTTGGGCACGGCGGAAACCTGATTAGCGGCTTGGTCGGCGACCTGGATGCCGCCAGTTTGTAGCGCCTGGGCTTCCTGGGTATAAAGGGTTCCAATTTCTTGAAACTGCAAATCGTCGCTTTGCTTTAGTTGTCTTGCGTATTCTTTAAGGTCTTTGGCACTATTTAGAGCAAAAGCCGTTCCCGCCGTCTTTGCCAACTGCTGGCTTAACGTGGAAAGGCCGTCCATGACCTGGGCTTTAACCCAATCGGACTTTGCGGCTTGGTTGTACTGGTTGGCGCTGAAAACCCGGTTCGTTTTAGAAATCAAAGCGTAGTTCCTCGAAGCGAAAGAGGTATTCCTCTCTCCTGTCTTCGGAAATTGCGAAAGCTGTTTCATCATCCAATCCCTAAAGTCGATAACATTGCTTCGCAATTCTTCCTGGATTTTAGGATCTTCGGGGGGTGTACCACCCAAAGGTGTTCCACCCATGCTTCTCCCAGTAATAAAAATTTGAGCGCTGAAAAGTACAAAGAGCCCAATCAGAATCCTTTTCACACTGCTTCCTTTTGTACGAATTTGAATTCCTATCCTTTTGACTAGAAAAGCTGGATAAAAGCCGGATCGCTGTCCTTGGTGACATAAACGGTCAAACCGAAATCCTTGAGATAGGGTCTATCCACCCTGATTCGACATTTGTAGTTGTCAGTCCCGCCCTCGGTAGGGGCTCCCCCTTTCAAGAAAACCTCATGTGATGATTGCCTCTTCAAAAGCCAACCCTGAATCGTCTGGTCGCTATTCACGTCAACGAGAAAAGAATTTCCAAAATCCGTTACTTCCACGTTGATCTTGGCTCGGTCAGTTTCGGCCTGGAATTTGTAGGTTTGAGTCTGAAATAATTGCTTGGCGGTTCCCGCCTTCTCTTTTTTAGTCTCAATCCCCTTTGGTGAGCTTTCATTTACGGTTTGAGCCGATTCCGCCTTGTGGCCCATGACCTGCTCAACGGCCCACTGATATCTATCCCGCACCGCTATAAATGGATTCTCTGCCGCCATTGCAGGAACAATAGTTAAAAATATTAAGGGAACAAAATTCTTCAGAAGGAAACTCCCGTATCGATACTGAATACCCTGTCGGTGTAGCTGTTTGACGAAAGAGGGGTTTGGAGACCATCGGTTTCATTTCCCTTCCCCACCGGAAGCGGCAGGGGAGTATTCATGTTCGTAGGATTAAGACGGGCCAAAGTAAAATCGTTCATGGAGTTAGTGATGTTGAAGTCGATAAAAATGGAGCGGATGCGTATTCTCGCCTTCCCATACCAGGACAACTGCGGGATGGAAGCCAAGGGGGGATTAATACTATTTCCACCGATGAAAGGATTATTCGGATTTACGGCCAATGGAACTTGAGCCTCTACCGTCAATTGATCGAGAGACAAAAATTCCCAAGTGAATAGATGTTCAGCCCTGCCTCCGAAAGTAAAAGCGTTCGTTTCGTTTGTGTGTGCTGAGTTTTGGACGCCATATTCACAGTAAAGGGTGTAATCCTTTGAATAATTGACTTCCCCGCAAATGGAATAGGCTGGGTTTGTGCTTAACGACCCGTAATTGAAGAAATCCGTGGAACTTGAACCTAGGTTGAAAAGTAGGACTGTTCTTAAATCTCCAAAATTAAGCTTCATCCTTGCTTGCCCCATGAAGAATCCCTGAGACCCATCCAAGATGGCATTTGAGCCGGAAAAAAGGGTTGGAAAATAAAAGAAGCTCAAAGATGTCGGAGGACTTGAAACGCTCTTGTAATCCTCAACTCCAAAAAAGAATTTGAACGGAAGGTAAAACTTGATCCCATCAAGCCGACGTTCACCCATGAGCGGATACCGTCCAAAAAAATGGGTCGCACTGACGAGATCGGACAAATCCATCCGGCCTATGCGCGCCTCCATCCAGGGCTCGGAAAGGGAGACAT
>CAYXYA010000057.1:0-9606 GCA_964469185.1 uncultured bacterium
AGGTCTGGGTTTTTAAAGACTTAAAAAACACCCTGCCCCTTTCTTCGAAAGCCCCGGGCCAAGTGGCCCGCCGGGATCTTCTCAAGTGAGCGAAAGGGACCCATACCGACCTTCCATAAGGCAGCCATAGGGGTCGGTATAGTACCGATCTCAATATTTCCTTATTTGAAGATCGGCACACCGGGGGATGGGTGGAGCGAATCAGTGGTCCTCACAAACGATCTTACAAAACCCCCTAGATGGATAAGGGCTAGAGAAGGAAGGGGCAAAAAAGAAAGCTCTTCAGGGATTTAAATATATAAGTCCCGGTTTAGGAGGGCCGAAACATTTCCACGGTTAACCCGCGTGCTTAAAACGGAAACCAAGCTCCAAGTGCGCTCCACAAGTAGCGGCGATGCGCGCCAATAAAGGCAGAGACGGTGTACGGTCGTCCTGCCCACTCTCTAACCGAGCGATAGCGCTTTGTGTACTCCCGATCTTCTTGGCAAGTCCCGCCTGGGTTAAATGCGCCTTCAGTCTCGCCGTCCTAACGGCCATCGCGATATGCGTCTTGGCCTTTTCCTCTTCATAATGGAACCGTACTTCCGGGTCTTTCATCAACGCTTTGAAGAACTTCGCCGGGGATCCATAAAGTTTTCTTTTTTTTGTTTTCATGATCCTAATATCTCTTTCATTCTTTTTTTGGCCAGGCCCAGATCGTTCCTGGGCGTTTCCTGGGTTTTCTTTTTAAAAACGTGCAACCAAACCATCCAATCTTTATCCATCATCACATAGGCGATCCTGTATTTTCCGCCAACGCCGGTAAATTTGATCTCCCAGAGCTTCCATTCCAGCTGACGAAATTCGACTCGTTGGCACTCCAAACCATGTTGCAGAATGCCTTCGTAAACTTCCGAGAACCGCCCTTGATCAGGCTTGGATAACCCCTTGATGAAATCTTGTACGGGGCTTCTGCCTGAGGACGAAAAGTAAAAATCTACTCGCATAGAGAGTATATCCTTTTGGGTATATATTGAAAAGCCCATTAATAGCGAAAACCCGAAAGAATATGAGGGATTATCGAAACAGATTCAAGAATTTATTGACTAAATAGGATTTTTTCCAAAGGAGAATAAAGGTCATGGCAAAAAAACTTAAAGAAGCCCAACGTCTTTTATTTTTTGAAGCTAAATGTGGGAATTTTTGACCGGCCTTCATAGACTTTTAGAACTTCGATAATTCAGGGGGTTTCTCGCTGGACCCGTGCTAGATCATCTGGATCATTCCGCTTCGAGAAAGGAAGCAGCCGGATCCTCACCAAAGTTTCATCGTTCCGCCGGCATAGAAGTCGAGCCCATCGCCTTCCAGTCTAAACAAAGTCGTCCACTCGATCTTCCGGGCTCCATAAGCGTGGTCGAATCTCGTCCAACTTTTCAACAGGCCGCCAAAAATGGAAAAAACATCATCAATATAAAATTCCACCCCTCCTCCCGCATCAATACCTAACCCCGAGATGGTAAAAGCGGACACAGTACCAAGACCATCGGTGGAGGACGAGGGATAGGTCACCCAGGGGTTCGACAGTCCCACTTGTAAAAAAGGTTGGAGTGCCTGTTCCGTAAAAAGATAGCGCTTGAAGTTGACCTCGACGGATTGATAGGTAGCCACATCCCAAATGGTAAAAGAGGTTCCAGGAGCCCAATACGAAGTGTGTTCCGACCGCCAATAGCTCACCTCCAAGGCAACATCCCCTTCGCGGTGACCCAAGAGGGCGCCAAAACCAACACCAGCGTTTATTCCGGGGATCAGGTCAAATTCAAAAGGACTCAACGAGAATGCGGCCCCATTGCCATCGAAGTCTTTGTCGTTATCGATGCCCATATAGGATAAAAAACCGCCGACATAACTACGGCTATGGATCAGATCACGGGAAGGTTCGTTGAAATCGTCGGCATGGGACGAGGCGGCAGAAAAAAATCCGCTGAATAACATTAAAATCGTCAGCCCAAACGGGGCCTTTGAGAATTTCATTCAGGATCCATCCTATTAAAAATTTTAAAAGAACTTTAAAACTAGTAACAACGCGCGATATTTTAACCCGGAAAATAGAGAACGCGGGATATAAGCGCATCGTCAGGATAAAATCCCAATGAATTATTGAAAAAATGATAGGACGGCTGGATCCGAAGCGTCAAACCGCGCTGGCCCTCACGGATGCTTTTTGAACTTCTACGATTCAGGGGTTTCCCGTTTTATAACGGAGCAATAAGAGCCCGGCGATGGAAAGGAAAATACCCAAGAGACGGGCCCAATGAGCCGGTTCCTTGAAAAAGAGGATCCCGGCGATCGCCATGAGAGCTGCCCCGCCCGCGAGGACCATCGGCACCGCCGAAAGCGGGCCGCCCTTCTGGAACAACAAGAAAAAGAAAACCGTTCCAACCCCAACGCAAAGACCGGTCAGGATCGAATAAAAAAAACCGCTGCCCGTCCAAACCTGTTCCCATTTTCCGAAAAAACGGAGGTACAAAAGATAGACCGCGATGGTCAGGGCCGCGGTGGCTTCGACAACAAAGCCGCCCAACCCGTCGCCGATCCCGTCAGACGCCATCTTCGTGAATATCTGGTGCAGTCCATAGAGGACCGCCGCTCCAACCGCGTAGAAGAACCATCCCGTCATAGGTCACTTTCCCCTAGTCGTTCCAACGGATCAACATCCACAAGCTTCAACCCATAGGTCATACACACTCGATCGTCGTTTTCTATTTCGAGAGGATCAACCCAAAGATCGCCGCGATCAGTACGATCACCGGTTCGGGGATCTTCTTGGTCTTCCAGAGAACGAGGGCCGTGGAAAGGGCGATCATGATCGTGGGAATATCCACGACCGACCTGCGCCCCAAAACGATCACAGCTCCAGCGATAGCCCCGATAGCCGCCGCCGTAACGCCGTCCACAAAAGCGACCAACCCCGGTTTCTTTCCATGCTTTCGCAAATAGGGGGCGGGGAAAACAACGAAAAGATAGCAGGGTAAGAAGGTACCTAAAGCCGCTACGCAAGCGCCCGATACCCCCGCTACGAGGTAGCCGATGAAACCCACCGTGATGACTACCGGACCCGGCGTGATCATAGCGACCGCTACCGCGTCCAAAAACTGTTGGTCGGTCAACCAATGGTGTTCCTTCACCACCCCGCCGTACAGAAAAGGCACGATGGCCAAACCGCTCCCAAAAACAAGCGCGCCGGCTTTGACGAAAAAGAGGAATATCTGCGTCAAAAGATTCGATTGGAAAGCCGCTAACGAAATAGGAAAAACGGCCAGCATGGGGACTTTAAGAGGAGTTCCTTTCCAGGGCGGCGCTTTGATGAACCAGACCAACACGCCCGCTCCTAAGAACAGCCAGATAATTTCGGTTTCCGTCATTACCCTCACGACTAATAGGACAATGAAGATCAGCCAAAGCAGTTTTTCATTTTTGAGGGTTTTTCTCGTCAACTTGTAGGCGCTGTTGGTGATGATGCCGATCACGCAGGCTCCCACGGCGTAAAACACCGAGTGCATCCAGGGAAGTCCGCCGTAAAGCGTATAGACCCAACCTAAAGCCAGCACCATCAGAAAAGAAGGAAGAACGAAAGCAAGACCCGTTAAGGTCGCTCCCCATACCCCGTAGTCCACATAACCCATATAAATAGCGAGTTGAGCCGCCAAGGGGCCAGGAGCCAGTTCAGCTAGGGTGAGACCCTGTTTGTAGTCCTCTTCTGAGATCCATTCCCTTTTCTCGACCAGGTCGCGGTGCATGAAGCCCACCAGGGCCACAGGTCCCCCGAACCCTAAGGTTCCCAAGTTCAAAAAATACTTTAAAAGCTGGGCCAGTGAATAAGAGGTGGATTTCATAAAGATGTTATATCCTTAACATTGGAAAGTGAAAACCAGTTAGGCCAACTCTTCAATTCTTCGTGTACTCAAGAGCGGCCCTTATCGCTTTCGCCAGGGTTTTGGCTTTTCCATGGCCCCAAAAATGTAGGAAGATGATCCGAGGCGACTCACCGGTCATGTGCTGGTGAATAGCGACGATATTGATGCCGCTTCTTCGTAAAGACTTCAGAACCTTGGTCACTTCGTTCTCATGCATGGCAAAATCACCGTCCACGACGGCATTATCGTCCGAACCGATGAAAGCCGCCCACGTGTTGACCCCCATGTCAGCGCCAAATTCATCTTCCCCCATTTTGGTGGCGCGTCCGATGACCGCCTTGAACATTCCGTCCTGGGCCGTACCCTTCACACCCAATATTTTTTCTAGGAGTTCAGGGGCAATTGAATTCTTTTCAGGAAGCGCCGTATAGCCAAAACTGGTCGCGGGTTCCGGCTTGGAAGCCCGGATCTCATGAACCTTCGCGTAAACCTTACCAACAGCCTTGGCCAACGTTTCCGCGCTGCCCATTCCGCTGATGTGCATAAAATAAACTTTAGGATCGTCAAAGAAAAAGTGGTTATGCAGGGCTGTTACATCCAATCCATTTTCCAGAGCCACGCTCATGACCGGGTTGACTTCATCTTGAAAAAGGACGTTATCCCCCATCACCATTACCATGCCATCCTTGGTGGGTGTAAACGCGGCCCAAGTACCCAACCCCAGAAAAGGCGGTAATGTGGCTCCATCGACCGTTACCTTCACTTCCTTACGGGGAAAACCCACTTTGAAAACAGTTTGCAGCTTGTTCCAGGCGCCCTTGGCTCCCGTTAGAGTTTCGATCTTGACCGTATCAAGCTTTGCTTCCTGAGCAATCGCCATGGATGTCAAAACCATTCCCAGGACCAACGCGCAAACAAAACCTTTTCTAATTCTCATGCTTTCCTCCGTTGTCGTTTTTCAGATAGAACCAATTTTAACGCAAGCTCAATGTTTTAAAACTTAGCGACCGGCCTTCATGGATACTTTTAGAACAGCACTTATCTGGGAATCCCGTATTCAATGTAACCCGTTTTTTGTTAGAACCCCTTGATCAATTTTCCGGAACAACTTCCATCGTCCGGAAATTATACGCGGAGTTCCGATAGACGCCCACGGCGTCGCGGTCTTCCGTGCAAGTTGCGGGACGGCAACGGAAATTGGCCGTCCAGCGAGGGCCATTCGACCGGTTCATACCCACCCTATGCCAGGTGAAACTGTGGAGAAGGACCAGGGTTCCAGCCTTGGGGTGCAGGGCCACTTCCCCCGGAAGGGGTTCATGATTGGGGCCCGGCGGTATCCTGCCGCGTTTATGTGAACCGGGGACGAAAATGATCCCACCTGCTTCCGGTAATACGTCCCGGGGATAGACCACCCGGTTCAGGACGAACTTCGTGGGGTCATCGCAAGACGTGTCCTGGTGCCAAGCCTGCCCGGTCGAGGGCCGGGTCTGCATCACCAAACAGTACTGATAAATAAAATTCGGCCCCAAAAGGGCGGTTGTCAATTCTTCCAACTTGGGGTGTCGGGTCAAGGCATCGAAAGCGTCACCCTTTCCCGCCCAAGGGTCCGTGAAGGTTTCGTATTGGTGAAAATTCTCGGGCTTTGTCCCCGGCGGCGCGGATGCGTAGTGTTCCTGGATCTTGGCGTCCACCTCGGCCAGTTCCCCGGCCGTGAAGAAGCTTTCCAAAACCAGGACACCGTCGTTCCAAAAACGCGAAATTAGTTCTTTGATCGAATCCATCAAAACTCACCTCTATCCGTAATTTGGGGCTGGCCTTCATGGATACTTTTTGAACTTTTCGTTTATAGGGGTTTCCCCCAAACTTGCCCTGAGGCCCTCGAAGGGTTCCCGGTTAGTTCCCAGGAAATTCCCTTTAAAGTTTTAATATCACTTTGAACCGTTCGTTTTCGTAGAGAACTCATCGAATGCCTTCTTGGGATCCTTCACCTCTGTAATTCCAGTCCCGCCATAAGGCATTTCTTCCGGTTTTTGAAGCTCTCTTTTCACGTCCCGAATTACACTGCTTGTGATATTTCCATTTTTTTCTTCCGTGTTCTTAATAGTTTTTTCTTCAACAAAAACTCTCAAAATGTTGCTTTTCGAATCTAGAAAAATCGCTTGATCTTGGATCACATCGTTTTCTTCAACATGACCGTAATGGTATTCCATCAGCCTCAAGTGTCCCGATTCATCGTAAAGATAAAAACAGGAGATCAGCATGTCCCCGTCACCCATACTCGTGTAATAAGCCCGAGCCACTCCCTTCGAGTCGGTATAGAGCGTTTCATCTTCACCGAATTCGGAATCGTCACCTGAAGTTTTAATCTCTTCTTTGATCTTCTTGGATTAGATGTCTGCCTTCACTTTGACTTTCATTTCTCGTATAGCGGCGATCTGTTTGCGAACCTCGGATGTTTCTGGCAAGGCCGTAGGAACAGGCGTATCCGATTGGGCTCGCAGGGCAAAAGGAATGAACATCAAAAGTACCAGGAAGAAACATTTTTTAAAATTCATACGTCTCCTCAAGGTAATCAATTTAGTGCCTGGCCGTCTAACAATCGAACTATCGAATTTCCAGGATTATTTTGAACTCACGACGCCCGTGATTTCACGGCGGTCACTGAGGTTGTCATCCGGAACGACCACGCCGACCCAGGGCGTCTTCGACGAAACGACGTGCGCGTGCCAAACGACCTCTTGCTTACCCGAGGTCAGATCAATCTCCTGACCATCCAAAGAAGGTGTTATCCCGTCGTCGGAAACCTGACGCTTCACTATGAGATTATCCGTGCTCAATGAGAACTTGTGTTTCCCCGCGCCCTCGGCCATGACCCGCACTTCGACTTCACCATTCCCTAGATCGTCCGAGGTCACTTTAAAGTCGAGGAAGCGGTCAGAACGCATATCGACAGAGTAGTTCCCGCCCCGAAGCACCGTAAGGCTCGTATGGGCCGAACCCTGATCGAGGTTGTATCGGCCCTCTGGCAATCTGATATCAGATTCGCCGAAGTCGGGGTCCTCAGTGGCAGAGGAGTAAAATGCTTCCCCGGTCATTTTCTCACGAAACCGAACTGCCCCTCTATTCCTATCTGACTTTAAATGAACCAAAGCAGAAACGCTGAGGTCATCCATCAGCCATATCCACTGGCCAACAGGTTGCACCCACACTTCTTTATAGGTCCAGCAATTCTGGTGCGGCCAGTAAGGCGCGTCGGCGAACCCCTTGGTCTCAATGCCCACAGAAAGTGCGCCGACCATCGGGCCAGAACGCACGCTATAGAGCGGGTGCCAGTCGTAGCCCTCGCCGTACATCACGCTGGAAGCGAAAGGATTTCGCCCGACGATCCACTCAGCTTGTTTCTGGGCCAGGTCTTCCGCTTCAAGGTCGCCGCGCAAGCGTCCCGCCGCCGCCAACCCCTTGGCTTCGGCGAGCACGATGCTGTTGTTGCCGCGATAGTCGAACCACACCGGGAACCGGCGCAGATAGTTCTCGCCGCCCAAGGAAATTCCGGTCTTCACTTCCTCGGTATAAGTCTTGCGGTCCGCTACCCGCATGGGCCGCCATTTTCCGTCCTCAGGGATAAGCTTCACTTCACTCTCGCGATAGACCGCCGCCGGCAAAACCGCGAAGGGCTCATTCACGACCGCGGCCGGCTTCAGGTAATACTGTGAGTACAGGGCCACGGCCGAGTACCACTTCATCCACTTTTCATGGTCGGGGAAAGTGTCGCAAAGACGGGTCAGGGCGATGATGGGCTCTTGCTCTTGCCCCACGTGAAAACGGTGGGTCAGATATTCCCGCTTGGGCCCGGTGTAGAAGAAACCGGTCAAGGGGATCTTCCAGGGTTGAATCTCGCGTTCTTGGCTGGCGAGCACCTCGTCGCCCAGGGCAACGGCTTCCTTCGCGTAAATATCGTCCCCCGTCGCGCGGAAAAGCTCGACCGAAGCGACCACGCCAAATGACAGGCGTTCTAATTCATCCGACGCGCCGTATAGTTCTGGGAGCGGTTTGGCTTTTTCCAGGCCTTCAACCGCGAACTTCCAGTCTTCTTTCGCCACCACCAGGCTTTTATTTGCTAACTCCGGGTCGCTGTCTTTCAAGACGCTCGCCGCCAGGGCCTCCACGGCACTACATCTAAAATTCCACTCGGGGTCATTCACCGCTTGGTTGGTTCGGTCATCGGCCGTACCCATGATGCCGTCGGTCCAATAGCTGACCCCTCCGCCGGTACTGCGATAGCCGTCCCCAAATCGTATCTTGAGTATCCAATTCAAGCCCCACTTCGCTTCTTCGAGCAAACGGTTCGAGAGGGCCGGGTCTTCCTCGTGTTTCTTCAAATTGTCCGCCAGCGACAACATGGCAGTCACCATCATGGGCGTATGGCCCGTGGCAGAACAGTCCCCCGCGTCATGGTATCCGCCGTTGATGATGATCCTCTGTTTGTCATGAACCGTGGAAAGGTCTTGATGGCAGATGCCGTGAATGCCCGGGATCACCGTGCCGCACCTTTCGCAATAGAGAAAGTTGATCGCCTTCATAATGCTATCGCCCCAGGGGTCTCCAATATGGAAAGACTTGGTTTGTATGGCCCCCGCTTTGAGGGCATATGTGCCGTACTTGCGGATCTCAGAAAAATCGATCACCTGATACATGCCCAGGGCGGTAGTGGTTGGTACGACCGGCTTGGTCAAAACGGTCTTCCCGGTCGAAAGGTCAACCACGGAAAATTCCTTCGCCGTAAGGTCGGTGGCGACGGCGCTCTTGGAGGCTCCGGTCGAGTAACCGCTTGTGCTGAAGGCTATCTTTCCTGGCGCGACATCCCAACCTTCCACGTGATCGGCGTCCACGTTCTGCAATTCAAGATCATCAATATCGAGAATGGTCTTATCGCCCGGGTCGGGAAATTTCTTGGGCATGCTATAGGCGACATCCACTGCCGTCACTTTGTCGCGGTCGAGAGGGGTGATTTCCCACACCACGTGGTTCCACTGGTGGTTCTTCAGAGGAATGGACTCGTGGCGGCCCTCGTTGTAGGGGTCCGGTAATTTATGGGCGCCGTCGTTGTGAAGCACCAGGGTGAAGGATACGGCGGGTGCGGCCATGACATCCGGGTAGACCCAAATGGAGATGCGGTTGTATTTTGACCAGTCTTCGTTATCAAACTTTCTCGTCGCTACGAGGTCTTCCCATTCCCCTAAGCCGTCCACCATGGCAATGTTCGTCGTGGAGCGTATCCGCAAGGCGTGTTTACCGTGGCCTTCTTTGGCATGGGTATCGGTCAATGTCATCTCAGTTTCGCCAGTGAACGACCAGGTAGCGAGGTTCTCCATGTTGTCCAGCAGGCGCGTATCGAGGACTTTCTTTTTCAGCCAGCGGGCTTCAGCGCCGTCTTCATCCCTCGCTTGCATGGGCATTGGCCTGCCTCCCGAAGTTTCAACGTAGGGAGGAGGAGTGTCTTGCTGTGCCCACAGTGATGAACTGAAGCAGAGTATAAAAAAGGATAGGATGGTGAAAATCCTGAACAAGCGGTGTGCTAGATAGGCCATTGGTGTTGCCTCCTGGAATTAAATTTTAGCGCTTACGGACTATTTCGCTACTTCTAATTTGGCAATTACATTATTTAAGTTCCTGGTTTTTATATAGTGAATCCGAACATTAAGTCCTTCTTTTA
>CAYXYA010000058.1:0-9575 GCA_964469185.1 uncultured bacterium
CTTTCGGCGGGACGCGAATGGTTCTCCCAATGGGATAACGGGCATGCCCGGTCCCTGAAGTGGCAGATCGACCCCGACGACCCGGAGTTCGACGTCAATCACGGCGACGCGGTCTTCACCATCGATGGGAAGGGCGTTTGCGTGGCCTCCGGAAGGACCCCCCGCATGTACGTTTACGACCACGCGGAAAAGAAGATGTGGTCCAACGTCGAGATCACGATCTACGGCATGCGCGTGGAAGAGACCAAACTCCTGGGGTACGCCGGACTCATGGCTTACGCCAAGACCAGCCACACGAAGGATGAGAATATTTGCGATGACCGCGGCTACGGCGGCCGGGTGACCTACGACGGCCGCGCGGACATCGAGAAAGAGATCGCCCATCATGTGAGCTCTGGAGGTTATCTCCAGGCCGCGGAAGTCCATCCCTGGCCGAACGACGGCCCCATGCCCAAAGGCGTCTGGATCGGCTATAAGTTCATCGCAAGGGACCTGGACCACGGGACCCACGTGAAGCTCGAGATCTGGAGGGACATGACCGACGGCCTCAATGGAGGCAAGTGGGAACTCCTGACCGAATATACGGATCAAGGCGGATGGGGCACCAAAGCGCCGTCCTGCGACGGGAAAACGGACCCGGCCGCCATCCTGACGGGCGCGCACCTTTCGGTGTATGTTCGGACAGACGAGGTCAAGGATATGCGTTACAAGAAATTCAGTATCCGCGAGATATCTCCTTTACCTTGACCCCCGCGAACTAGGAATGATTTCCAGTAGTGAAGTAGAATAAGCGACCAATTCCAGGAGGCGACAAATGCGAAATCTTAGATCCTTAGGCTGCGCTTTCGGCTTTTTGGCCCTCGGGGCCGCGGCTCACGCCGACACCTTACTGCCGCTTCAAAACGGCTGGACCATCCAATCCTCCAAGGTAGCGACGGCGGCCGGCGACAAGATCTCCACAAAGGATTTCAAACCCGCCGGCTGGTACCAGACCACCGTTCCCTCCACCGTCCTGGCGGCGCTGGTACGCAACAAGGTCTATGCCGATCCCTATTTCGGCGACAACTTCAAGAAGATCCCGGGCATGGTGTTCGACCAGGGTGCCGAGATGTCCGACAAACCCTTCCCCGCGGACAATCCATTCGGCTGTTCCTGGTGGTTCCGAAACGAGTTCCAGCTCGAGGGCGCGGCGCCGGACGATCACTTTTATATCCACTTCGACGGCATCAACTACATGGCAAACCTCTGGATCAACGGCAAGAAGGTCGCGGATAAAGACCAGGTCGCCGGCACTTTCCGCCGCTATGACTTCGATATCACATCCTATGTGAACCGCAACGGGACGAACGTCGTTGCCGTGGAAGTCAGCGCGGCCCCTCCCCACACCCTCGGCTGGACCTGGGTGGACTGGAACCCGACCCCGCCGGACAAGGACATGGGCATTTGGCGCGAGGTATGGATCACGCGCAGCGAACCCATCGCTATCGATTATCCGAAAGTCATTACCAAGTTCGACCTGCCGTCCCTGGATGTCGCTCACCTAACCGTCCTGGCGTCCCTGACCAATAACACCGACAAACCAGTCAAGGCGGTCCTGAAGGGCTCGATGCAATCAGGGATCGAATTCTCACAACCCGTTGAACTGAAAGCTCGAGAGACCCGCGAGATCGTCTTCGAGCCAACCAAATTTAAACAACTCAATGTCCACCATCCCCACATTTGGTGGCCCTATCAAATGGGCGATCCGGATATGTACAAACTCGATCTCACGGTCGAAGTGGACGGAAAACCCTCGGACACCTATGACCTCGATTTCGGTATCCGCCAGGCCACCTCGGAAATGGTGGACGGCAAGTACCGTCTCTTCAAGTTCAACAGCAAACCCATCCTCATCCGCGGCGGCGGCTGGGCCAACGACCTGATGTTCGACAAATCACCTGAGCGGGAAGAGCAAGAGATCAAGTACGTGAAGGACATGCACCTGAACACGGTCCGTTTCGAGGGGCCGGTGGCCTCCCAGCATTTGATGGAGCTCTGCGACCGATACGGCATCTTGATGATGCCGGGTTGGGAATGCTGCTGCCATTGGGAGCGCTGGAAGGATTGGAAGGCCGAAGACTACCCCATCGCTTACGCTTCGCTGAAGTCGGTATTGAGGCGTTTCTTCAATCATCCGGGAACCTACGTTTGGCTGAACGGAAGCGACATCATCCCGCCGGACTCGGTCATGACCGAATACTTGCGCATCGAAAAAGAAGAACACTGGCCCAATCCGACCGTCGGTTCGGCCAGCGCTGGCACTTATCAAAAAGCCGAAAAAAATGTGGCGGGCCCCACCGGGGTCAAGATGTCCGGCCCCTATCAGTATGTTCCACCTTCCTATTGGTACACCGACACCAAGAACGGCGGCGGTTTCGGTTACAACACTGAGACCAGCGTCGGCCCTTCCCTGCCACCGATCGAGAGCTTCCGGAAGATGCTTCCCGCCGACCACCTGAAGATCGGCGACGATCTGTTGGCCTACCACTGCGCCAGGGGATCTTTCGGCGACCTGAAGGTGTTCAATAAGGGATTCGAGAGCCGGTTCGGACCCGCGGCAAACTTCGAAGACTACGCCAAAAAGGCGCAGTTGATGGCTTATGACGGCCACCGGGCCATGTTCGAGGGCTACCAGAAGAACAAATACAAGAACGCCACGGGCGTCATCCAATGGATGCTCAACAACGCCTGGCCCTCCCTCTATTGGCATCTTTACGACTATTACTTACAGCCGGGCGGGGCCTATTTCGGTTCCAAGAAAGGCAACGAGCTCCTGCACGCTCAATATTCATACGACGATAACTCCGTCGTGGTCGTGAACAACCTGGCGCAGGCTTTCGAGAAAGTGAAAGTAACGGCCAAGGTCTACAACCTCGACATGACGGAGAAATTCACTCAGGAAACCCTTTTGGATGTCGCGGAGGACAGCAGCACCGCGGCCTTCACCATCCCGGAGATCCAGGGATTATCCTCCACTTATTTCGTGAGGCTCGAGCTGGAGAACTCCGCGGGCAAGAGCGTCAACACTAACTTCTATTGCCTCTCCAGCCGGAAAGAGAAGCTGGATTGGGCGAAGTCAGATTGGAACAAAACGCCCGTACTCGAGGACGCGGACATGACCTTTTTGGACAAACTGCCCTCGGCCAAGGTCAAGGTCAAGATCTCGAACTTTTTCTCGGCGGGAAAAGAACAGACGACCGTCAGCCTGACCAACACGGGAAAAAGCCTGGCCTTTTTCCTCCGACTCAAGCTGGTGAAACCCTCCGACAAGCAGGAAGTCCTGCCGACCTTCTGGGAGGACAACTACATCAGCCTTCTGCCCGGTGAGTCACGGGAATTGAAAGTGGTCTGTGATATCGTCCAATTGAACGGCACGAAACCGCGGGTCGAGGTCGAGGGTTGGAATGTTAAGAAGACCACCGCGAAGTAACAGGACATAAAAAAAGGCCTCTTCCCTCGCGGGAGGAGGCTTTTTTTGTTTATTAGCGAGCTTTGCGAAGTCCTCGTTCTTTGGGTTTAAAGTAGTTCCAAACAAAGTACATCCCCACACCCAGCAGCAACGTTCCAACGCCTCCCGCGATGAACCATTCGCCTGAAGTGCCGAACACGAACAGCCAGCCGAAGAACGCGACGACGCAGGGCAGGGGATAAAGCCACATCTTGAAAGGCCGGGCTTTGTCAGGCGTATTTTTGCGGAGTAGGAAGACGGCGAAGATCTGTCCGATGAACTGCACCAGGATGCGGGTCGTCATCAAAAGGGCGATCACATCGCCCAGCGGCAGGAAGCTGGCAAGGATCGCGAATCCCCCGATCACTAAGAGCGAAACGTTGGGGAAATTCCCGGTCGGATGCAGGCGGCTGAAGACTTTAAAAAAATTACCGTCCAAAGCCGCCGCGTAAGGGATGCGCGAGTATCCCAGCAACAGGGCGAAAACGGACGCCATCGCTGTCCAGAGGATGAGCAGGGTGAACGCCACCGCGATCTTGCTGCCATAGATCATTTCCATGAAATCCGAGATCACAAATTTGGAAGCGGCCGCCTTTTCCCATGGCATGACACCGATCACCGATAAATAGATGAGTACATAGATCGTAGCGACGATGATGAGGCTCATGAAAATGGATCGAGGGAGGATCCGCGCGGGTTCCTTCACCTCATCCCCGAGATAGCAAATGCTGTAGTAACCGAGGTAATCGTAGATCGCGATAGAGCTGATGGCTCCCAACGAGAAAGCGAACTTAGAATTGATCTCGAAAGCGCCCGGAGGGAAAGCGAAAGCCAGGTGAGGGTCAAAGCGGAAGATGCCGCTAAGAATGACGACTGCCGTGGTGAGCATTGTCCCCGTCCAAAGGATCACGGAGAGTTTTCCTACATGTTTGATATCGCGGTACAACAGGACAAGATTCAGTATCCCGATGAACACCGCGAGAAGCTGGGTTTGCAGGGGTGTAACGCTCCAAAGGTATCCCATGTATTGACCGAATCCGATATACCCCGACGCGATCTCGAGCGGGCCGCTCAAGAGGAACTGCCAGATGAAGAGGAAGGCCATGAGTTTGCCCAAACCAATTTTGTCGTAAGCCACGCGGAGATAATGGTAGCTTCCGCCGCTGCTCGGCAGGGCCGCGGCCAACTCGCACCAGATCATGCTGTCGGCCATCACAATGACCATACCGACGAACCAGCCAAGCATGGCCTGAGGCCCGCCCATGCCGGCGAGGATCAGAGGGATCGTGATGAAGGGTCCCATCCCGATCATGTTG
This sequence comes from uncultured bacterium, assembly GCA_964469185.1. Lineage (GTDB taxonomy): Bacteria > Oederibacteriota > Muellerivitia > Muellerivitales > Muellerivitaceae > CAYXYA01. The sequence continues at coordinate 4,804 of CAYXYA010000058.1, forward strand.
TTCATGTTGATGCTGGTCGCCTGAAGAAGGCTCAGACCGCGGATGAGTTTACCCATGATTTCTCTTTTCTAAAACGATTTTGATACGTTAAGAAACGACGGAAAAACTCTTAAATTTTTATCAGAAATTCTTGGCGACGATCTTGACGCTGATGGTTGGTTCCGACCTCTTGGACTTATAAACGACGTTTTCCATGTCCTCGAGAACAGAAACAATGGCGCTGGCGGTGCCGATCAAGCTCAAGTGCGCTGACTTGAGCGTTCCCGGATAGCTGTGAAGCCCCGCGAAGTGTTTGGGAGACTGATGGATGTAGGTGTAGCCCTGGGGATCGTAACGGCAGGCCGCCTCGATCACGGGCTTCTGGTCGTCCTTGTTGAGGGCCTTAGTAAGCATGAGCTCCAGACTGTCATCGTCCAACTTCCGGTCGGGGATGTCAAAGAATACCGCGGACACGCAGTAATTGGTATTAGGGTTCATCCGCAGGACGGAGGAAGCGTCACGGACGGAGTGGAACAACTTTTCCGGTTCTTCCTCAACGGCCATATCCTTGCTGACGATCTCATGCAGGGTGACGTTCTTGGTCGGCTCGCCCAGCATCTTATTAGTCTTCTCATACATCCAGCGTCCGTCTTTCTCGGGGCTGCAGGTATAAAGCTCGTCGATGAGCCTTTTTTTGGAGGGGTCATAGATCAGCACACGGTGGGACTCGGAAAGGATCCAGGAATATTTAAGAACGTCGTCCTCACCCACCTCCCCGAGACCGGGGTAAGGGATGATGTCGAGAATGATGAAATTGTTCTCTAAAAGGGTCTTGGTGCCCAGGTCCAGCAGGGCCATACAGCGCTTTTTGATGTCGGAGGGAAGCTCAACGTTGTCGTAGATGGAGAAGATCGCCGTGCCCTTGGCATATTTGGAATCGTCAAGAATTTCTGGCATAAACCCGCTTTAAAAGTTGATGCCTTATTATCATCTACTATTCGCGCAAAAAAAATATTTATTTTCAAAAATCAAAAGAATTTTATTTTTAAAGGATGGTGAAAATAAATAAAAATTGTGGAATTCGTCCTCGTAATAGAGGTTATCGAAGGCGGAGCGGTGAGGAACGCTGAAAGCGTTATCGAATCCGTTAAAGCCCCAATGCCTTCACGATCGCCGGATCCGGAACGTCTTTATCATCGGCCAGCTCAAAACCGGAGTGATAAGCCCACATGGACCAACCCACCCCGTTTTCCCTTAATAAATCCACCATATCCTTGGTCCAGCGGGCCCTATCTTTGGGCGGGGCGTAGGGCTTATGAACTCCGAACTCCCCGCAATAAATGATGATCCCCTTTTGCTTCGCGTACTGAAAGAGGGGTTGGAGGCTCTTGACCATATCCTCATGGGTGAACCCATGGGGATTGGCGGTATAAGCCCAGTCCATGTAATGATTTTCTTTCACCGTTTTCCAATTCGATTGGACTTCCTGCTCCGTCACTGGGTAATGGATGCCTCTGAGGAACTGGACCGACTTGTCCACCCAGGTGGCTCCCTGGTGGGTGAAGATGAACGGCGTGTAATCATGGAAGGTATAGACCACCCGCGGTAGGTCCAGGGTCCCCATTTGGAGCAGGCCATCGGCGCTACCCCATCCGCCGCCGGTCACCACGATGTACCGTTTGGGATCCCGCTTGTGGATGATCTCCACCAACTCCGTCTGGATCTTTTTCCACTTCTCGACATCCTTTTTGGCTGAATCAGGCTTGGACAATTCAGGAATGGCAGGCTCGTTCATCAATTCAAAAACAACGGTAAGGGGCTGATGAATGCAATGGGCCGTCAGACCCTTCCACAAATGTTTATAAGCTTTCAACTCTTCAGGTTTATGGAAAATATCAGGGGCGGGGGTCTGATGCATATCCACGATGATGCCCAACCCGTTATCGAGCGCCATTTTTATGGCCCTATCCAGCATCTTCAATCCATCGGGTCTCAAGGCGTAGGGCGGTTTCAAGTCCTGCAAAAAGCCCCGGCCCAGGTTGAGCCGAATATGAGTGAACCCCAGGTCGGCTATTTGCTTGAATTCTGACGATTGAAGTTTCTCGCGTATCGTCTGCCATTGTTCCGGGGTGTAGGGATGGTTGCAGTCGTAAGGGAAAAAGATATGGTCGAAATTGATCCCTCGGGCCAGAAGTTTTTGGATGTCCACTTCCTGGGCGTTCGCTTGAGCGGCCATGATGGATACAACGAATAGGAATGAAAGGATCTTACGCACGCAATACCTCCAGTGAGAACACTCCAAGAACTTTAGCATTTTTTGGGGATCAATCCACAAAAAGAAAGATCACCCAAAATAAAAAAACCCCATCCCACCGAAGTGGAATGGGGTTTAAATACTGAAACAATTACATGTCGAAATTAACGCCCAAATCGACAGGAACGTACGTAAAGGTCGTACCGGTCGCGAGAATAAGATTCACGTCAGCTTGAACAAAAAAGTTGGAGGTGTCGCCCATCGGGAATTGAATTCCAACGCCGCCCCCGATTTCAGGGTAGGACGTAGAAAGCGAAGCGCCCGAGAAGCTGGTAATGAAACTGCTTAAACCCGCATCAACCAAGAGATAGGGCTTGGTCTTTTCGGTGCCAATAGCATATTTCAAGAGAGCTAAGAAGCTCAGATCGGCTTGAGTAAGTCCCGAAAAACCGGTCACGCCGAACGTGTTGTACCCAATACCCAATCCGACTCCCAGGTTTTCGCTAAAACGGTATAAACCCGTTGCTTGACCGCCGAACCCCAGGTCGTAACCCGTGTTGGTGGACAAGGCGAGACCGCCGTTGATGCCCAACTCGATCTTCTTTTCAACTTCCTCCGCCGCGAAAGAAACCGAGGCAACCATCATCAAAGCCACAGCCAAACCCAAAATCTTTTTCATTACCTCACCTCCGAGTTTTAGATCGCCCCGTAAACGAACGGGACAAAATCTGACCTTTTATACCTTTTTTGACGCGCCAGTTCAAACAAAAGTTGCAAATAAATCCATTTAAAAAACCTTCCGATCCTAATTTTATTCAGCGTTTTACCCGTCACATTCCAGGGGCGTGTAAAAAGTTTTATCTTTACCAATTGCTTATGGCAATCGGTGGTATATCTCCATTACGATGTCCTAATTCAGATCATGAGTACCGAGGTAACCATATGGCCGTTTCTCCTTTCATCCTGGGTCGGGGCATGTCGGGCCAAGCCTTCCAAAAAAGTCTGTGCATCCTTTCCCTTCAGCATCCCGATTGGGACATTCAAGACGCGGTTTTCATCCAACGCGGTCAAAAACTCGCGGTTCCTCCCTCGGCCTCGAACCCCATCCTACTTATCGCCAATCCCCATGGTCTCCACGCCCAATCGATACTGGACGGAGAGAAAGCGGGGTTCAAAGGTATCGTCGTGGACAAGCCCGCCTGCGTGAATATGAAGGAGGTTGGATCTTTGAAAGGTGTAAAGATCCCCGTTGCCGTCTGCCATGGTTTTCACCAGATGTGGGGCCCGCAAACCTTGAGGCAGATGCTGGATTCAGGAGTATTCGGTGATCTTATCTCTATAGAAGGTCACTATTGGCAGTCCTCCGCCGCTCAAAAAGCGCTGGAGCCGGCCGGCAAACCTCATCCCTGGAAGAACGATCCCGCGTTAAGCGGCGGCTCGGACGCCTTCATTGACATCGCGGTCCACTGGGTGGAAATGGCGGTTTATCTCATGGGCGAGACCAGCTTTAAGGGTTCGAAATGGCTTTCATACGCCAACGCGGAAGCGCCGCACCGCGACAACCACGTTCATCTGAATCTGGAATTTTCCAAGGACCGCCGGGCCATGGTTTCCGTTTCCAAGACCGTCCATGGCGCCTCGAACGATTTCGAGATCACCGTCCTTGGCACCGAGCAGTCGGCGACCTGGAATTTCCTGAGTCCCGATGGGATATGGGTGGGCAAGGGCGGCAGCCGTACTTTCCTGCCGAGAAAAGAAAACAACTTAGGTTCGCAAATGCGCCCGTTCCACGCGCTGGGCTGGCTGGAAGGCTATATCGAGATCGTCAATCAATTGCTCTTGGAAGTTCAAGGCAAGGGCGGCGGGAACTATCCCCGCTTGGAGAACAACTTGAAGGTCATGGAATCACTTTTTTCTTTGGAAACTATCCGTTCAAAATAGACATCGAAACACAGTTCGCCGCTCCGATAACCCCCGCAGACTCCTTGAGCGTGGATAACACTATCCGTGGGCGGTAAGACTTGTAAGGTTTCGCGATGACGAGTGATCGAAGGCGACTCAGATAGGGCGCTAATCCGTTGGAAAGCCCTCCCGCCAGGACGATGACATCAGGCGCCCATAAAAAAATGTAATTGTTCAATCCAGCCGCTAAAGTCTTCAAGAATTCTCCCACGATCTCAACGGCAACAGGGTCTCTCTGGGCTTCCGCTTTAAAGATGGCTTCAGGTGTTAGGATTTTCGAGTTGAGACGCTTTCGCGCCGCCGCGACCAGGGCCGAAGCCGAGACCATCGCCTCAAATCATCCCCTCTGCCCACAATAACAAACCGGCCCATCCATCTGAACGCTCATATGACCGCCCATGTGACCACAGGGGTCCTCTTCCGGAAAACGCCCATCCACCACCAACCCTAATCCAACACCAGTACCCAAAGTGATCGTTAGGCAGCGTCCAGCACCCTTACCCGCTCCATACCTCGCTTCACCCAGACCCACCAAGCGGGCGTCGTTATCCACTCGGCATGGGAATCCCAACTTTTT
>CAYXYA010000059.1:0-9436 GCA_964469185.1 uncultured bacterium
TCACCCATCCGCCGATCTTTTCCTTCTTTTGCGCCGCGGGAGGGAATTTGCAGAGATTGGTCACACCCACCATTTGGTCCTGCGCGCCCATGTCATAAATGATCTCGGTAAAATTCGGCGAGAGCGAGATCACCCGGCGGGGAACGGCCGCGCTTGGCGTCGCGGAAGGGCTTTGAGCGCAAGCCAAAGCTTGGAACACGAAATAGGCAGCAAAGAGATAGCTTGATTTTGATTTTAAAAACATGATTTTTAAGGACCCTAGCCGGTGGAATGTTTTTTTCCGTGAATCAGTGTACAATCAGCCTCATGACTTTTCAAAACAAACCCGTGACGAAAACCTGCAGCCGCTGCGGCAAAGGCTTTCAATGCCAAACTCACGAGGCGCATGGCAGCTACTGGTGTTCCCTTTACCCGACCCTTCAAAACGTCAATAAGGAAAAAGACTGTATGTGCTCCGACTGCCTCGCCCAGGCAACGCTCTTTCAGTCCATCGAGGATAAAAAATGAAAGATCTTCGCATCGCCACTTTTATGCCCTCGGCCACTGAGATGGTCTGTTCCCTGGGGCTGATAGATCAACTGGTGGGCGTTTCCCACGAATGCAATTACCCGGCGGAAGTGAAGGGAAAACCTATCGTCGTTAAAAGCGCGGTGGATTATTCCGCCATGACCCTGGATGAGATCGACAAAACGGTCAGTGAGCGGTATGCCGCGGGTCAGAGCCTTTACGCCGTGGATGAAGTCCTGATGCGCGAAGCTTCTCCCAACCTGATCGTCACCCAAAACCTTTGCCAGCTTTGCGCCCCCTCGGGCAACGAAGTCACCCAAGTCTTGAAAACCCTTACACCCAAGCCGGACATCCTTTGGCAGACCCCGCATTGTCTGGAAGACATCTTCAACGACCTCTTGGCCCTGGGCGAGAAAACAGGGACCAAATCCAAAGCGGAACAAATGGTGAAAAAGGCTCATCAGCGAATCGAAAAGATTAAGACCACCACGGCAAACCTCCCGAAAGTGAGGACCTTCTTTATGGAGTGGGTGGACCCCATTTATTGCGGCGGTCATTGGATCCCTGAAATGACCGACTGGGCCGGAGGAAGCGACCCTATTGCCCGTGCCGGCGTGGACTCGGTACGTACCCCTTGGGAAGACGTCGTCGCTTATAACCCTGATGTCATTGTGGTCGCGCCCTGCGGCTTCGACACGAAGAAATCTCTCGAACAGGCAGAACAATTGAAAAAACGCCTAGGCTGGAAAAATATCTCCGCCGTTCAAAAGAACCAGGTTTGGGCTGTCGCCGCCAATAGCTATTTCGCCCGCCCGGGCATGCGGTTGGTGGACGGTGTCGAACTATTGGCCCACTTGTTCCATCCTAAAGCTTGTCCCTGGAATGGTCCCAAAGACGCTTTCGTTCAGGTCTCGGTTTGACTCTTTCTTAAAACTTCCAATCCCACGATTCTTTCAAGAATCCCCGTTTCCAAATAATCCTGGATCATGTCCGCCAAACGGTCATATTCAGCCTCTTTTGAGCTATTTCCAGCTATAAGTTCCAGTCCTTTTCGTTTTCCTAGCGAGGCCAATAATGCCGATCGAATAGATTGATTCTCAAAAAGTCCGTGCATCAATGTTCCCGCGACAGCGCCTTGCACCGCGCCCTCCATTTCTTGAATCGTTTGTTTGTTTCGTGAATGAATCTGGAACAATGGTCGAGCGGAAGCGTGAACCCGCACCTGGCCCATATGGATCTCATAACCATTGATGACGCAGTCCTTTTGACCATCCGCTAAAAAGTTTTCACCCTTGATGGCGGCCTCGACCTGGGCGGTTATTTTTTCTTTCTCAAAACGGGTGATTACCGATAAAAGACCCAACCCCTTCACGGAAGCCTCTTGAGATTCCACGAAATGAGGATCCTCAATGCTTTCGCCCAACATTTGATAGCCGCCGCAGATTCCCAAGATCGGTTCCTCCTTTTGAACACGGTTTTGAATCACGGGTTCAAAACCTTGGACGCGAAGCCATTTCAAATCCTCCACGGTGGTTTTCGTGCCGGGCAGAATGAGAAGGTCCGCCGTTTGGATCTCCTCGGGCCTTTGAATAAAACGGAGCTGGACGGCTTTTTCTTTTCCAAGCGGTTGAAAATCGTCAAAGTTGGATATGTGCGGAAATTTTAAGACAACGATCTGGAGGAGAGCTCCGGTCTTTATCTTTTGTGGATCCTCTAGCACTACCGAGTCCTCTTCCGCTATGTTGAGTTCGTGAAGATAGGGCAGGACTCCCAGGATGGGGAGGCCTGTTTTTTGTTCGAGAAAAGAAAGGCCGGGCTTGAGAATATCCAGGTTTCCCCGGAACTTGTTGATAATAAGACCTTTCACGCGGTTTCGATCGGAAGGTTTCAGCAGGTCCAAAGTGCCGATGAGGGAAGCGAAGACCCCGCCCAAATTGATATCGCCCACTAAAAGGACGGGCGCTTCGGCCAATTGAGCGGGGAACATATTCGCCAGATCTTTTTCCTGGAGATTGATCTCGGCGGGACTGCCCGCGCCCTCCAAAATGACCAATTCATATTTTTCCCGAAGCCGGTTCAAGGCTTGTTCAATGATAGGGCGAAGTTTCTCCGAATAACGGTAATATTCCTCGCCCGTCATGGAACCAACGACCTTCCCTAGGACCACCACTTGGACCCGATAGTCCGATTCTCCCTTAAGAAGGATCGGATTCATGTCCGCCGAGGGCGCGATACCGCAAGCTTCCGCTTGTACCGCTTGGGCTCGGCCGATCTCGAACCCTTCCGGCGTGATAAAAGAATTTAAGGCCATGTTCTGGGACTTAAAGGGAGCGACCTTCACGCCTCTTTGGTGAAAGTAACGACAAAGCGCTGTCACTAAAAGGCTTTTTCCGACCGAGGAGGCTGTGCCTTGTACCATCAAGGTACGGGCTTTCATTAAAAATCCACTCCGGGTTTAGCGGGAGTGCCGTTATCGAAAGGATGTTTTACTTTCCTCATTTCACTTACCAGATCCGCCATTTCCAAGAGTTCTTGCGGGGCGTTCCGGCCGGTCAGGACCACCGTCAGGTTCGCGGGACGGGCCTTGAGCGTTTGAACCACCTCGGCGAGATCGAGAAAATTAAAGTGAAAGGTGTAAGTGATCTCATCCAAAACGAGAAGAAAATACTCGCCTCCGGCGATAAACCCTTTCGCTTGCGCCCAAGCGGCTTGCGCCGCGACCTTATCAATATTTAAGTCAGCGCTTTCCCAGGTAAAACCCTCGCCCATGGTGGAAAAATTGAGGTCACCGAAACCTGTTTGGGAAACTTTTTCCGCGAATTTTCGGTCCCCCGTCTTCCATTTGCCCTTGATGAACTGGATCACGGCCACTTTATGGCCCCATCCCAGTGCGCGGTAAACCATTCCTAATGCGGCGCTGGTTTTTCCTTTGCCTTCACCAGTGTAGATCACCAACAGACCCTTCTCTTTTACTTCTTTTGGACCCATAGGGGATTCGGTCATGGTTAACGCTCACCCCATTGATCCTTAAAGATCAACTCGTGCGTCGGTATCTCGGGAAGCCATCCGGCGGTCTTCAGTTCCGGCTCCGACGCGAAGTTTTCGGTATATCCCACACAAAGATAAGCCACAGGTACCACCCCCTCGGGCAATCCTAAGATCGGGGGTAATTCCTCAGGTTTGATGATGCTCACCCAACCCACACCGATACCCTCACAGCGGGCGGCCAGCCAAAGGTTTTGCACCGCGCAGACCGTACTATATAAGTCCATGTCCGGCTGGCAGGTCCGTCCCAGGACCACAGGCCCGAATCGATTGCGGTCGCAAGTCACGCAGATATTCAACCCCGATTCCATGATGCCTTCCAGTTTCAGAGAGGCATACTTCTCACCCCTCTCGCCGGGGAACATCGCCTTCGCCTCCTCATTGGCTCGCAGGAAAGCATCGTGGATTTTTTGGCGCACCGTCTTATCCTCGATGACCAGAAAATTCCACGGCTGCATATAACCCACTGAAGGAGCGTTCATGGCCGCGTTGAGGATCTTTTTTAAAGTCGCGGACGGAATGGGATCGGATTTGAACCGCCGTACATCCCGGCGCTCGCGAATGACCCGATAGACCGCGTCTTTTTCTTGATCATTGAATTCGTGTTTCACGCGATCACCTCTTAATTTCTCGGACGTCGGTGGAATAAAAGCCACAGCAAAACAGGCACACCTAAAAGCGCGGTAAAAACGCCCACCGGCACTTCCGTCGGTCCGAAGAAAGACCTCGCGACCGTGTCGCACAAAGTCAGGAACGCCGCACCGCCAAAAGCGCTGCAGGGCAGAAGGAACCGATGGTCGTTGCCGATCCAAATCCGGTAAATGTGGGGAACGATCAATCCGACAAAAGCGATGGGACCGGTGAGGGCCACGACCGCGCTGGTCATGAGCGATGCGGTCATCACCGAGAAGCCGATCACCCAAACCGTGGAAACCCCTTTGGTCTTGGCTAACTCGTCTCCCGCCGAGATCAAGTTTAATTCCCGCGAGAAAGACAAAAGGATCAAGAACCCGAGAATGATGAGGACCGCCAACTTTTGGACCGAGACCATGTCGATCACGTCCAAACTACCGATGAGCCAATGCATCATGGAATAGGCCTGGGTGAAATCCGCGATGTAATAGGCGAGCAATACGAGGGCGTTGAAGAAATAACTGATGGCAACACCAGCCAACAACAAAGTGACCGCCGTAAAAGAACGGAGCATGGAAGCCAGGGCATAGACCATCCCGATAGAAAGCAACGCCCCCGCGAAAGAGAAGAGTGTCACGGCGGAAAAACCCCCGATCAAGGTCCCGAAACCCAGAAGGATGGCCATGACCGCGCCAAAAGAGCTGCCACCCGCCACTCCCAGGGTGAAGGGGCAGGCCAGGGGATTGCGGAGCACCGCCTGAAAGAGAACGCCCGCGCAGGCCATCGCCGCGCCGGCTAAGGCCGCCAAGAAATTGCGGGGCAGGCGCACTGTGAAAAAGATCTGCCCGTCCTGGTTATCTAAAGAAGGAGCAAATGATTGGAAAACCTTGTGATAAGAGATGGTCGTGGGGCCCATAAAGGGACAGCCGAAGATAACTATAAGGAAGAGAAGAAAGGTGACGATAAGGACAATGGATTTGGTTTTCGCGGAACTCACGCTTTGACCGCCTTCTTTTTCTTCGGTACAAAATAAGGGAAATCGTGAGGGTGATTCAAACGATCCACCTCCACATTCAAGACCGATTTGATGCGCGCCGAGGTAAGCACCTTTTCAGGCTTCCCCTCAGCGGCCACCTTCCCGCCTTTCATCAATACCAATCGGTCCAAGAACCGGCTCGCCAAATTCAACTCATGGGTCGCCACCACGACGGTCAGATCCTCCGTTCGGTGAAGGCTTTGGATGATCTCAAAGAGAAGTATCTGATGGGCCAGGTCCAGCGAAAGGGTGGGCTCGTCCAAAAGAAGCACTCGCGGCGTCTGGACCAATGCGGAGGCCAAGAGGACTCTTTGGCGTTCCCCGCCGGACAACTGCTCGTAGGAGCGATCTTTAAAACCCTGAACATCACAAAGTTTCAAAGCCCTTTCACAAATGGCTTTATCTTTTGCGCCTATGGGCTGAAAACGGCCGAGATAGGGATGACGGCCCATCTCCACGATCTCCCAGACGCTGAGAGGAAAAGCAAAATGAGTGGATTGGGAAACATAAGCGATCTTCCGGGCGCGCTCCCGGATGGGGATGGATGAAAGCTCACGGCCTTCGAACATAACGCTCCCCGCTTGCGGCGAAAGAAGACCGGCCATAAGCCGAAGGAGCGTGGACTTGCCCGCGCCATTGGGACCCAGAAGGCCGACTAAGTCGCCCTTTTGGATCGAGAGATCGGTCGGCTGTAACTGAAAGTTCGACTGGGAAGGGTAATGGAATGAAAGATCTTGGATATCAAAAAGGCTCATGGTTCCCCAAACTTAAACACGCGAACTGAATGGGGAATAAGAAAAACTTCTTTGGATGAGTTCCCATGAAAAGAAGCATGAAGCCCGTTCCCCGAGGCTCGCTTAGTTGTCCGGCGTGAAAGCCGGAAAAATTTTTCGATTCAAGGCCGGTTTCCTGGCTTAGGACTTTTCATTCCGGGCCTTCCCATTCCATGAAGGAGCAGTGGCCGCGGAAAAAACTTCCCTTTACAGTGGCGGGCCCGCACCGGATTCTCACCGGTTTCCCGAACACCTTGAATTGATGAAAGCTATTTAAATGCCTTCGAATGGGAGTGTCAACGTTATTCCAAGAACCATTTTAAACGCTCTCATTCCAAGCCTTTCGATCGGAACGCGATTTTTAAGACCGATCCCGCGGAAAAAACGAAGTTCTTCGCGAAAGGATCAAAAAAAATTTCAGATGAACTCCCCAAATTTTTGCAAGTAAAAAGTATTTGAAAGCGTTTATTTTTAGTAGGATTTATTTTTCTTTTTTGACAAAATTTTCTTGACTTAAATTTAAAAAGATTTAAAACGTGTAAACGACTTCACTTTTCAAAACTCTTCTCAGAATTTTAAAAATTTTTTAGGAATCAACAAAATCGCTGCGCCGATCCTCGACAAATTTTTTCGTCCGACCACCAGATATGGTGGGTCTTCCGGCGGGCGATCTGTGGATAGAGTGGATAACTTGTGAATGATTTCGACAGAGGCTTGAAAAGATCCTAGAGTTAAAGAACTTAAGGCTGTTCGCTCAACGACACCGATTCAAAAGTTGATGGCCGATTTAAAAGACGCGCTGATTTCTTTCGTATCAATAAGCTTTTTAAGAACGCCTTTGATTTGAGTTATCCACATTTCATGCACAAGTTGTGGATAGCCGGTTTGCTGTCGGTTCACGAATGCTTCGAAAGCCTCTTTTATTCTCTTGGGGATAAATAGGGGATAAACATTTATAGAGATCTTATATACCCCGTTTTTTTGGGGTTTTTCATGTTTTATAGAATCAGGAGGTTTGTGGATGACCGCTTCCGCCGATCTTTGGGACCGTTGCTTAGAAACCCTTAAAAAAGACCTCAATCATCAAAGCTTTGAGACCTGGTTCAGATCGACCAAAGCTTCTGTGGCTGAAAACACCCAGACTTTAAAAGTCCAAGTTCCCAATGAGTTCTTTCGCGATTGGATCCGCGACCATTACCAGCCTCAAATTCAAAAGGCCTTAAAAACCCTCCACCCTGAACAGTTAGAGATCCAATTCGAGGTTCAAGCCCCGCTAGAACCTAATGAGACCTTGCTCCTGCCGTTGGACAACAAGGTTTCCGTCGAAGTCGTTGAAAAACTCACGGTTAAGCTGGGCAACGCCTCCGAGATCCTCTTGAACAACAGGTTTATCTTCGAAAGCTTCGTTGTGGGAAATAGCAACCGATTCGCTCACGCGGCCTGCCTAGCGGTAGCCGAATCGCCGGCCCGGTCCTACAATCCCTTGTTCATCTACGGGGGAGTGGGGCTCGGCAAAACGCATTTGCTCCAGGCCATTGGCAATTACGTCACGGAGCAAAACCCCAACGCGAAAGTCCTCTATATATCCTCGGAGAAGTTCATGAACGATTTCATTCAATCCATTCAATCCGGCCGTCAACAGGACTTCCGTAATAAATACCGCACAGTGGACGTTCTTTTGATCGACGATATCCAGTTCTGGGAGGGCAAAGAAGCCACCCAGGAAGAGTTCTTTCATACCTTTAACGTCCTCTATGAGGCCCAAAAGCAGATCGTGGCAACCTCCGACAGTCATCCGAAAGAGATCAAACTCGAGGAACGCCTAAAAAACCGCTTTGAGATGGGCCTTATCACCGATATTCAAGAACCGGACCTGGAAACCCGCATCGCCATTCTCCGCAAGAAGGCTGAAAGTGAAGGCACCTTGGTACCCAATGAGGTTACGGCCTTCATCGCTAACCACGCCAAGATCAATATCCGCGAGTTGGAAGGTTCGATGCTCCGTGTCATGGCTTTCGCTTCCCTGACCAAGCAAGAGATCACGCTGGAGATGACCAAAGAAGTCCTTAAAGACAGTCTTCCGAATGAAGACCGTCGCATTTCGGTCGATAGCATCCAACGAGTCGTGGCAGAACGCTACAATTGCCGCTTTTCCGATATGAAGTCCAAGAAACGCACTAAACAGATCGCGTTTCCCCGTCAGATCGCCATGTATATATCACGCGAGTTGACCTCTCACTCACTGAGTGAGATCGGCGCGGCTTTCGGAGGTAAAGACCACACCACCATCATCCACGCTTATGAGAAGATCGAGGACTTGCTAATCACCGACATTACACTCCTATCCGAGGTCAACAGCTTGAAAAAGCAGCTACTCGAGGGCAATTACTCTTTTTAAACAAAATTTTATTTTCCGATCGAAAGACTTTCGCGACCCGGGGGTCTTTTTTATTTACGCCAACCCGCTCGACTTATCCACACACCGATCATCAACAGGTGGACACTTTTCCGGATAGTTTTCCACATGGAAGAGTTATCCCGAAGAATTGTTGGGGACTTTTGTATGGTTTGCGAGTAACTGACGTGATAAACCAAAAGGGTTGCGGGGTTGTGGATTTACTCTATAATGTCCCCAGTTTACTCCCACGTGGAATTCACTCTTTTCCATGAAATAGCCTGCGAAATGGGAGACAGTACACATATCCTCAAAGCCCACTACTACTTCTGCATTGAATTTAAAAATTTTTTAAAGAAAAAGTCAGTCAATATAAGGAGCCGCCAATGAAAGTCGTTCTAACCCGTGGTGAGTTGTTAAAAGGGATTTCAACGGTTCAAAGCGCGGTAGCGGCGAAGAATACGATGCCGATCTTGGCGAATGTTTTGTTGGAAGCTCGGGATAAAAAATTAGAGTTCGTTGCGACAGATTTGGATATGGGTATTCGTTGTAGTGTTCAAGCGGAAATAGTTGAAAAGGGAAGTATTACTATTAACGCTAAGAAATTAGCGGATATCGTTAGAGAATTACCAGAAGCTTCAGTTGATCTGGAAATTGACGATAGCCATAAAATGATATTGGTTTGTCAAAAATCCAATTTTAAGATCCATGGTCTTCCTAAAGACGACTTTCCTATCCTTCCAGAAGTCAAAAAAGACAAAGTTTTTAAGATCAAAGGTTCTTTAATTCAAGAAATGATCCGTAAGACCATATTTGCCGTCTCGACCGATGAAACTCGTTATGTTCTGAACGGTGTTTTCTTCCAGGTTGAGGGCGGTAAATTGCGGATGGTAGCCACTGACGGTCACCGTTTGGCCTTTATCCAGAAAAAATTAGAGGGAAAAACTGACGATAAAAGCAGCGTTATCATCCCCACAAAGGCTTTGAACGAGCTTTCCAAGATCATTTCAGACGTGGCCAAGGGAAAAGAGGATGAGTTGGTGGTCG
>CAYXYA010000060.1:0-9389 GCA_964469185.1 uncultured bacterium
CCCTGATGGCCAACTTCGCCTCGGCCTGGCTTTATTTCAAGGGCGGCAAGGGCGCTCAAGAGGTCGCGAAACAAGGCGCAGCGAACGCGCACTTTTTGGCGGAAGGCCTCTCCAAATTGCCCGGTTTTAAGATCGAATCCACCCGTTATGGCAACGAATTCGTGGTGAGGGCACCCAAAGCGGGCTTCGCGGACTTTTTAGCGCAATGGGGCGTGGTCGCTCCTTATGACCTTTCAAATGACTATCCTGAGTTCAAAGATTGTGTTTTGGTTTGCTGTACCGAAATGACCACTGTGGAAGATCTGGAAACCTTCCTTTCCGCCTGCGAGGAATTCTCGGGCGCGGCCCACAAGGGCAAGGTCCACGAGAAACCCAAAGCCCTTCCGGCTTGGATCTTGAACCGGCCGGCTCCAAACATCCCCGCTCACTTCGAAGTGGAACTTATCCGTTATTACACCGCCCTCGCCAAGAAGAACTTCTGCATCGACGACGGTTTTTATCCCCTGGGTTCCTGCACGATGAAATACAACCCACGTGTGCATGAAGAGATCGCTTTTCATGACAACTGGGCGAACATCCATCCCGCTCAACGGGAAGAAGAAGTTCAAGGCGCGCTCCAAGTTATTTTTGATCTAGAGCAATGGTTAAAAGAAGTGACGGGTTGTTTCGCGCTCACGCTCCAGCCAGCCGCCGGGGCGCATGGTGAATTGACCGCTCTGCTCATGGCGCGGAAATATTTCGCGGATCGCGGTGAACAGCAGCGCGTGAACGTCATTGTTCCCGACAGCGCGCACGGCACGAATCCGGCCTCGGCCTCGATGGCCGGATGGAACACCGTTTCGATCCCGACCGACGCTCGGGGCAATATGGATGTCGCCGCCTTAAAAGCTAAGGTCGGCAAGGACACGGCGGTCTTGATGTTGACGAACCCCAGCACTTTGGGGTTGTTCGAAGAGCATATTTTGGAAGTGGCTAAGGTCGTGCATGACGCGGGGGGACTTCTGTATTATGACGGCGCCAATATGAACGCCATTGTGGGGATCTGCCGACCGGCGGATATGGGGTTCGACTTGGTGCATCTAAATCTGCATAAGACTTTTTCGCAGCCGCATGGGGGCGGTGGTCCAGGTTCGGGACCGGTGGGCTGTTCGAAAGCGTTGGAGCTTTATTTACCCGAGCCAAGGGTCTTTAAAGAGGGGAACCGGTATTACCTCAAGTCTGGTTCACCTCAGTCCATCGGTCGGATGAAGGGCAATGTGGGCAACCACGGGGTTTTGGTCCGTTCACTGGCTTATTGCAAACGCAACGGCAAAGAAGGGCTGGAACGCATCGGACGCGTGGCGACACTCAACGCCAATTACCTCTTAGCCCGGCTAAAAGCGTACTATCCCTTGGCTTTTGACCGCATTTGCAAGCATGAGTTCGTCTTTACCGCCGAGCCATTGAAGAAGCAGTATGGTATTTCGGCTCTCGACATCGCTAAACGCTTGATCGACTTCCACTATCACCCGCCGACCATCTATTTCCCCTTGGTGGTGCATGAGGCCATGATGTTCGAGCCCACTGAAACCGAAAGCAAAGCTACCATCGACGAGTTCGCGGAAGTCATGATCAAGATCCGTAAAGAGATGGAGACCAATCCGGATGTCTTCAAAAACGCACCTTATGACACCCCGGTTTCCCGCATGGATGAAGTCAAAGCGGTCAAAGAACCGAAGCTGGTCAAGAAATAGGATTTTTCCTTCCCCGTTTGTTCAAACTTTGAACAAACTAACCCCCTTAATTTGTCAAACCACGTGTTTTACGCAATTTGCGTAAAAGTATGCCCTAAATGTTGGTTTAGTTACTTTCTTCTTGGGAAAGACGGATCTCACGTCCAATTAAATTCACTCAGTTAATTTAATTGGACGCAAGGAAGCGGGATATAAGTTAGAGACAGGGTAGCCGGATGTAGAGCCGGGTTGCCTTATATTTGGTTCAAATATTGGTGCCGATTTTGCAGTATTGTTGCAACCTCACGTCCAATTATTATTTACGGTTAATAATAATTGGACGTGAGAAAATGAAAGGAGCGAGTTGATGACGGAAAAACCATTCATCCAAGGGTTATTGAAGGGTTTGCTGAACTTAGGAAAGGCCAAAGCAGAACCTGTAAAGGTCGGCACGCCGATCGGGGTGCCCAGTACCCAAACCATGGTCGCTTCCAAGGAGCCCAAACCTAAATCTGAAGCCTATCTCAACCGGAAAAAAGGAAGACCCAGTGGGGGTGCCTGGCACATACCTAAGGTGATCGAATATCTAGCCGATAAGGGCGAGGTTACCCCTGGCGACATGGCCCGGGACCTGGGCCTTCCCAAGAGCACCCTTATTTACAACCTAAACCGGATTATGGAGTTCAAGGAAAGCATGGCCAACGACTACCATTATTATCATCTAGGTAAGCATTTAGCCGGAAGGGGTTTAGAACGGGTCGGTGGGGGTAAATATGTCCGCTATCGTTTGGTGGAAAACCCTCCGTCCAATCGGGCGGCGGGAGCTGAATAAGCAGAATTACCAGTAATTTCGATAGTTCGAATTCTAGATGGCCAGGCAGTGATAGTTTAAATGTTAGACGAACACTGATTTATATCGAAGGGTTGGTTAAATGAAACTGGTTATTAAAAACCGTCATTATGATTTGTTGATCGTTGGAACTTTTATTATTTGTTTTCTTTTCTTCCTATCGAACCAAATTTTGGTAGGTTTTATTTTCGGCTTGTTGGGATTGTTTATCATTCGAAGGCAAATTAGCCAATGGTCATCTGAAAATAGCATCCCTCTATCGATTTCTTATGCTGGGTTTTGGCTTCGCCTTGGAAGTCTTTCGATAGATTGGGGTGTTTATAGCATTGTTTTTTTAATTTTATATTTGATGTCTGGTAAATATATTTTCGATTATTTTCCTTATTCTTTGTTTGCTTTCAGTTTCTTGTTTTTGGAAATCTACATGCTAAAACGTTGGGGCCAGACGATCGGGAAAATGGCCATGGGTGTAAAAGTCGTAAAAACTGATTTCTCGGAATTGACATGGAGGGAAGTGCTCCTTCGCTGTTCTTTTGATTTAATGAACGATAGTTGGTGTTTTTTAAAAGCCTGTCTTGTGGTCTCTGGGATCGTTACGGCAGGTCTTTTGTTTTCTGCTTCTTCAAATCCTCATGTCTTCCCAGGAAATATATTAAGAATATTTTCGGATAAGTTGCCAACAGTATGTCTTCTTTGGATAACGAGTGAAATAATTATTATTTTGACTAACCAGAAGAAACGTGCACTTCATGACTTCTTGGCTGGAACTGTCGTTGTTGTTAAGAAAAAAGCTAATTTTTGGAGCCCGTTTTTGGCAGGAGTTCTGTTTGTGGTGGCGATTGCGTCTACCTGGTTTTTTGAATTTAAAAATCAAGTCATGACTGATTTTTATGCAGAAAAAGGTGATCCGCAATCTCAATTTTATTGGGGATTGAGATATTACAGTGGCATGTTCGTTGACCGTAATTACGATTTGGCCTTTCAGTGGTTTCAAAAATCTGCCGCACAGGGAAATGATAGAGCTCAGGAGCATATAGGGAAAATGTATGAAATGGGATTGGGGGTCAAAGAAGATCAGGCTCAGGCTGTGTATTGGTATGGCCTTGCGGCTCAAAATGGTAATGTAAGTGCTGAAAAAACCCTGAAGGAACTATCGAGCCCTAAACACGAATTATTTTGGGGTATATGTTTTACAAGTCTATATTTAGTCAGCACGATTATGCCAAAGCTATTGAGTGGTTTGAAAAAGCGGCAGCCCAAGGTGATTCACAATCGCAATGGTATTTAGGCGAAATGTATGAAAAAGGATTAGGAGTGAAAGTGGATCGCGATTTAGCGATTCAGTGGTATACCAAGGCGGCTAACAACGGAGATTGGCGAGCGAAGAATGCTTTGATTCGGTTTGGGAAGTAAATGGGAATTTCCTGGGGACAAACTGGGAAAATGGGAATTAAGTGGGAAATCCCTGAATTATAGAAGTTCGAAAAGTATCCATAAGGCCCAACTGAATTCCCATATTTTTCTAGCTATTTTTTTACTTAAAACAGGACCACAATAAGAACAGGTCATCTCATCTTTTGAGGGAGGCGTTATGGACAAGCTCGTCGGCTTTATCGGCCGGGTGATTTACGGCCTGCCATTCTTGATTTTCGGGATCATTAATATCGTGAACGCCGACACCCTGTCGGTCACGGTGCCATCCTTCATCCCTGGCGGGGTCCTTTGGATCTACGTCACAGGAGTCGCGATGATCGTGGCGTCCTTGGCCATTATTACGGGTCGGCAAGGCCGGAGCGCTTGCTTTGGACTAGCGTTGATGCTTCTTGTTTTTGTCCTGGTCATTCACTTACCTGGTTTGACCAATCCCCAGACACCCATGACCAACATGATGAATCTTCTGAAAGACATCAGCCTCATGGGCGGAGCGTTGGTGATCGCCGGGACCTTCAAAAAGTAGGAAGAACCAGGGTCAAGGCCGGTCTTAACGACCGGCCTTTTTCATTTGACGTAATATAGTATATATACTATATTACGTTCATGATTCCATTTGGACGTTGTGTGCTTTTATGGCGGTTAAAGCTGGGGCTGAGCCAGGGGGAACTGGCGGCAAGGGCCGGTATCGCCCAGCCGAACCTTTCGGATATCGAAAGAGGAGAGCGGGACGTTTCCTTGCGAACCTTAAGGGCTTTGGCTTTGGCGCTCAATATCAAGCCCGGGCTTTTGGCGGACGGCACCGGCCCTGATAGCGAAAAGCCTCTCGTGCTTTCCCGTGAAAAACTTGAAAGAATTTCCCAGGCGGTCGTCAAGGGGGAACCGCTGAGCGACCCCCGTGAAAAAGAGCTGGCGAGCCACGCGCGCCGCTTACTTCTCTCGCGCCTTCAAGTTCATTCCGGTTCCCGGGCCAGGGGCCGCAAGGGTTTAGCGGCCCAACGGGCGTGGCTGACCCTGTCCAGCCGTTATTCGTCCTCTGAGATCGAAAGTCTCATTAATCGTATCGCCGAGAAAGGCGTTTCGTACCAGGCGCGAAAAGCGGCGGTCTAATCATGAATCCAAAAGAAATCGAGCGGTTTTTTAAAGGCGTCGATAAGGATTTTAAAACCTATGCCGTTATTTTTTTGACCGGAGCGGCGGGCGGGGCCTTGATGGGCGGCGTGAGGCCCAGCATGGACATTGATTTTGCGGTCGAGTTGAAAAAGAATGACTCCCGGACTTGGGAAAAACTGGCCGCGGCGGTTGAGCGGAACAAACTATTATCGGGGGTGGACGCGGATTACAGCGAGGACATCGACCGATGGGGTTCGATCACCCTGATGGACTATAAAAAGCACGCGAACTTTTTCAAGCGGATAGGCTTTTTGACCCTTAAAGTCTTGGAACCCGCCTATTGGTCCATCGGCAAGATGACCCGCTATATTCAACCGGATATTGACGATATGGTCTCGGTCTTCAAAGCCCAAAAAACGGGTGCCACACAAGTCGCGCGGGTTTGGGGAGCGGCCCTTCGAAAAAGCCCTAAATCAGAAAAATTATTTCGATTCAGGTCGCAAGTGGAGGATTTTCTAAAAGTTTATGGGACCCGAATATGGGGTAAGCATTTTGACGCGGGCAAGAGTATCAAAGAATTCCATAAAAACGCTGGCATTAAGGTTAAAAGGAAAATATAAAGAAACGGAACATTCGAATATCCGCTTCAACAGGATCTCATGAATAAGACGCCGATGTTACCTGAACCATTATCCATACCTTCTTTTCTTATCAACCCCAACCCCAAACACCCTTTCCGGCAGGCGATCGCCAACTTGCCGATGAACGGCATTCCGACCATTTGTGAGGAGGCCAAGTGTCCCAACCGCGGCGAATGTCTGCCCAAGCACGGCACGATCTCCATCATGGTCATGGGTTCCATCTGCACTCGCGGCTGTCCCTTCTGCGCCGTGACCACGGGGCGGCCCAAGCCGCTAGACCCAGAAGAACCTCAAAAGGTAGTCGAGATCGCGAGGGCTTTGAATGTTCGTTACCTAGTGATGACATCGCCTAATCGAGACGAACTGCCTGATGGCGGCGCGGTCCAATTCACGAGGATCGTGCGGGCTTTACGGGATTTCAATTCGGGTTTAAGGATCGAAATATTAGTGCCAGATTTTTTAGGCAAAGAAGAAGCGTTTCAAGTTTTGCTCAAAGACCCGCCGGATGTGATCGCCCATGATCTGCAGACCGTTCCGCGTCTTTACGGACCCATCCGCCCGGGAGCGATCTACGAAAGGTCGCTCGATCTTTTCCGCTGGTTCCGGAAGCACACAAACGCCTCAAAGGTGATGTTGAAAGCGGGGCTCATGGTCGGGTTTGGCGAGACGGAAGAAGAAGTCCGCGGCGTGCTCAAGGACGCCGCCGAAGCGGGCGTGAAATTTTTCACCATTGGTCAATATTTAAAACCGCCCGGCTCCACCTTGAATGTGACCGAATATGTTCCCTTGGACCGCTATCAACGCTTGACCGAATATGGAAAAGGATTGGGAATGTCGGTCCAGGCCAGCCCTCTCACCCGTTCCAGCTATCTCGCCGACCGCTTAGCATCAGCCGATCATGCCTGATCCAGTCCATCATTCCGAAGCCTTGCATCAGATCGTTCTCTATACCAGCGAGCAAAAACCCTTGTTGGAAGGGGAAATGAAAACCTGGACCGAACAGGGTGTCCGCAACCTTTCCATTCGTTTTCCCGGGCTGAAGATCGTGAAGTCGGCCATCCATCCCGACCGGGTGGAACTTTTGCTCGATTTCCAAAGGATCGACGAGGACGTGACAAGGGTCGTGCAATCCCTCAAAGCGGAAGTCAGAAATTTGGCCAAAAAGAAGGGTTTTATGGGCGATTCGCTGTGGCAATGGAACTATGACAATCATTGGCTTTGACCACTTGTGCGGTTACACTAATCCCCGGTTTTAAGTTTTAAAAAATCTGGAGGAAACGATGAAGAAACTTTTCGCGGTTGCTTTCGCCACCCTGTTCCTGGCGACGGCTCAAATGTCTTTAGCTGATGGATCGAAGTGCCCTTATGGGGACGGAAAACCCATGAAATTCATGGTGGTAGACGTGGCCTGCTATATCGCCAAGGGAGCGTCCGGAGAAGCGCACAAAGCCTGCGGTTCGAAATGCGTGAAGGGCGGCGGAGAGTTGGCCTTGATGCATGACGGCAATCTCTATATCCCGGTGGATGTCAATTTCAAGTCGGCCCGCAGCAAATTCGTGAAGAAATGCGACGAGACCGTGGAAGTCACGGGCGTCACGAAGAGCAAAGGCGGAGTGAATTATTTCATCCTCTGCGACGCGAAAAAAGAAGTGAAGAAGGAAGAAAAGAAGGCGGAAAAGAAGACCAAGAAAAAATCCGAGAATAAAGCTGAAAAACCCGCCGCGGCAAAGTAAATCTGTTGCAGTTAAAGGTTCTTAACCCTTGAAACTTCGTTTCAAGGGTTAAATGCCAAGTCGGTATTAAAGTCAGGCCGATGGCCTGACGATGAGGATCTTGAACATTTAAAGGTTCCGAAAATTTCGGGGCCTTTTTTTATGTCTGAATTAGTTGTTTAGGGTTTCTCGTATTGATGGATCAGTTGGTCCCGTAGATCCATCAACTTCTGGCTGGTACCCACTTTGTAAGTGTGAGGATTCTCAAACCGTTTGCGCTCGGGCGAGAGTTTCGCCAGGCGCTCTTGAGCGTAGGCCGCCGCGTCCTTTACCGTAAAACGGGTCAGGCTTTTTCTATCCTCCATAACCTTGAAAAGAATGGATTCCGGTAAACAGTGGGCGACCCGGCTCTTTTGCTCCGGAAAAAGCGGGTGATGGATGTACTCGGTCGTTTTCTCATCCTCCAACAAGATGCCGTCGCCGTAGAAGAAGCCCTCGGGGTCGGTATAACGGATGATCTTTTTCACGCCCGGCAGGGAAGTCTTCGCGAGATTCTCCGAGATCTTTAAGCGGGGTTGGCCGTCGTAAAAACTCAGCTTGTACACGCCATCCAGGGCGGGAGTGTCCTGACCCGTCAATAAACTAGTGCCTACCCCGAAAACATTGATCGGCGCGTTCTGGTCCAAAAGACTTTTGATGATCCCCTCGTCCAATTGATTGGAAGCCACGATCTTGACGTAGTGCAGATCCGCCTCATCCAACATGACGCGCGCGCGTTTGCTCAGATAAGCCAGATCACCCGAATCCAAACGAATGCCTGATAGGCGGTGGCCCTTCTGTTCTAACTCCTTGGCCACTAGGATCGCGTTCGGCAGACCGCTCTTGAGCGTGTTGTAGGTATCCACTAAAAGGGTGCTTCGTTCCGGATAGATCTCCACGAATTTCCGAAAAGCGGTCAGCTCATCAGGAAAACTCTGTATCCAGGAGTGGGCCTGGGTGCCGGAAGGCGAGAGAGCATAGAGGAACGAGGAATAAACGTTGGAGGTGGCCGTGACGCCTCCGATCATCGCGGCGCGGGAGGCTTGAATACCCGCCAAACCTTGCGCGCGCCTCAGACCGAAGTCCACGACCTTGCGGCTTTGCGCAGCCTGCACCATCCGCGACGCCTTGGTGGCGATCAAGGACTCGAAGTTAATGAAATTCAAAAGAAGGGTCTCGATCAGCTGGGTCTCGAGGAAAGTGCCTTCCACGCGGATGATGGGTTCCAGGGGAAACACCACTTCACCCTCACGGACCGAGTAGATCTTGCCCTTGAAACGGAAGTTCTTCAGATAATCCAGGAAGGCCTGTTGGAATCCCTGCTCCCGCAGGTATTCCAGATCTTCCTTACCGAAGGACAAACCCTCCAGCACTTCCAAGAGGTCGCCTAACCCGGCGAAAACCACGTAGCCGCCCTTAAAGGGATTGTCCCTAAAAGAATAATCAAAGCAGGCGGGTTTGTCGGCCCGGCCCGTCAGGACATAGCCCTGGGCCATGGTGAGCTCGTAAAAGTCCGTATAAAGGCCGGAATGCTTGGGGATGAGAGAGGACATGATTTAATTGTAGGGGGGAATTTTGTGTTCACCCAAATAATTTATATTTTGAGGATTGTCATCATCTTCGGCCCATTTCAAAGGGTTTTCCGTGATGTATTGACGGATCTTATCCAGGGATTCATCCCCGCGAATGACGTGCTCGTAGTAATTACGCTGCCAAATTTTTGTTGAAGCGGCATTTTTTTCTTTTAGCAAGGTTTTCCGGTGGCAATGATCTGTAAAGGACTTAAAACGTTGAATGACATCCGGCAGTGACAATGTAGGGGCAGGCCTCCGTGCCTGCCCGGCCGTGGGGCGGGCGCAGGGACCCGCCCCTACATTCAGGATCACTATTC
>CAYXYA010000061.1:0-9338 GCA_964469185.1 uncultured bacterium
TTGCTTCCAGCTCTTTTGCTAACGGCTTATTTTATGGGTGAGATCTGGGAGGCGGTCCCGGTCGATCAATTCGGGAAAACTGCCAGAACCGCGGCAATCGCTATATTCGCGTTATTACTTTCTTGTTCGTTCCATGCCGCCGTTCTTTTAAGTTTCTATCACGAGGACAACCCGGTCGAACCTCTTGTTTATGTTCAAACAGGTCCGGATTGCAAAGAAGTCGAAAGGATCGTTCGGGAAATTTCCTATGGAGAAACGGGAGGGCCTGACGAAACCGCGCCTCTGGGAATCACGGATGCGGAGAAACAGATGCATGATGGAATGGCGCTAACCATTCAGGACTGGTGTAGTTGGCCTTTCTCATGGTCCTTAAGAGATTTTACGAGGCGTAATCATTCCAAGCTCATCTCGGATCCTCCCGACAATCCAATTGTCATGACCGGTTTTGAAGGTGATTCCGACCATTTCTCTTATCCCGTCTTGAGCAAAGCGGGCTATATCAACCGCAAATATAAAATGCGTATTTGGTGGAGCCCGTCCTGGTTCAAAAAGGGTGTCCCCGCGACCGAAATGAATTGGAGCTTGTTCACGGAATGGTTATTTTCTAATTTTATTCCCATCAGCTCACCCCGTCCCGACATGGTCGATTGGGGTGACCTCAAGAAGTGGTTCTTGTACCGGGAAGTTTGGTCGGATCTGGGAAGCACCAATATGCGTTTGTGGGTAAGGTCCGATCTGGCGCAAAAGTACGGGTTCACTGAGGATCTGAGGTCGGATGTACCATCGGACTTTCCACAAGTCACTCCTGTCACTATGGGGAGTGAACAACTTCACCGCAAAAAGAGCCGCTAAAGGGGGCGGGTCGACCAGGTTTCCCGCATTCAAACGTTTTCACTTGCTCGGATATTTCGCCACGGTCTTTATTCTTCCCGTCCAACCGCTGAAATTCTCCAGGATTTAATTTTGTCATGTCCATTTGCGACCTAAACTTACTGCGGACTACTGCTGAATTACTGCGGAAAGTTCCGCAGTAGCTTTCAAAATTCCTTTAAAATGCCCCGAAATTTACTGCGGAATTTACTGCGGAATAAAATACGCTACTGCGGAATCCCGCAGTAAGCCTTGAGAGGTCAATATGAATACTCCTGAAGCCGCTGTACCAGTCTCAGATACCAATTCTTCTAATGGAGGCTCGTCACAGGTACCGACGCCGTTCTATCTGACGTTCCTGTGGGCCTGCAACCTCCTCTGGACCCTCATCCTCCTTGGCCTGAACGTCTGGGAGTTCCTCCAAAAGGGTCACTGGCTCTATCAGGGTCCCGGCAGCCTCATCTACTTCGCCACTCTCGCCGCCTACGCCGGCGCGAAAGAGACCCGCGAGTGGACGCAGGTGGAAAGCCAGGCGGAGCTGAAAGGCCGCAAGGGGATCCTTTTCGTAGGGGTCTGGGTACTCTTCTCCATGGGAGCCTTCGTGGCCGTGAACCTGGGCCAGGGCTACGCCTTCCCGCACGAACTTCTGACCATCACCCTTGAAGTGCTGGGCATCTTCTTCGGCACGCAGGCTTCAAAGGCTTTGAGGCACAGAAGGGGAACGACTGCCGTGAAGCCGGGGTTGGAGGAGAGCATCCTCAACTTGGCGAAGGAAAATGGGGGAGTCCCGCCCGCGCTCGTGGCTCAGAGCCTTGGGGTCACTCGTTGGGATGCCCAGTACGCCATCAAGAAGTTGGTCAAGGATGGACGGTTGAAGAAGGTGGGGGATAGCACCAACCCCGAAACCAAGTACGAGGTAGTTTGAAGTCGCAATTTGCGACTTCAAGATTACGATAAAAAGATCAACGAAAGGAATGGTACATGTCGGATAAGCCCGCAAAATACGCCACCGTTGAGGAGTTGATCCTCACGATTCGAGGTCAAAAGGTTATTTTGGACGCCGAACTTTCTAGGGTTTACGGTGTATCCACGAAGCGATTAAACGAGCAGGTTAAGCGAAACTCTGATCGATTTCCAACGGACTTTCGTTTTCAACTCACCCGGGTGGAAGTGGAGGAGTTGAACCGGTCGCAATTTGCGACCGGTTCACAGAAGCATCGGGATCCCCGGTTTCCACCGCATGCTTTCACCGAGCATGGAGCCATCATGGCTGCTACGATCTTGAATAGCCAGCAGGCAGTACGGATGAGTGTTTTTGTGGTCAGAGCGTTCGTTAAGATAATGGAATATTTGGGGATGACCCATGTCATGGAAAAAAGGTTGGCGGAGATCGATAAAAAGCTAATGTTGCATGATTCCTCTTTGCGGGATCTGTATGACCGGATCAGGCCGCTTTTGTTACCCCCGCCGGAAAAACCGAGAAAGAAAATTGGGTTCGTCGAGGAACCAAGGGCCGTTTACCGGCCGTCTTAGGCCACGGTCGCTGACCGGGGTCTGGCCGTGTACTTGGCTTGCGTGCGTAGCACACGCCTTAGCCAAGTGGCGACCCTAAGGGGAGTCCCCTTGACCGGCTGCGCTGATGTATATACTTCTAACTCCTCACTCCTAATTTCTAACTTTTTAGCTCACCCTCACGTTTTATCGTTCCTTACTCCTAAGTTCCGGTGAGCGACCGGAGGGAGTCGAATCCGCTCCTCATTCCTAATTCCTGACTTTCCTTTAGTTCCCGTATTTACGTCATTTTTAAGGTGTTTAAAGTGGGGATAGCTTTTGGCAGTAGGCGTAGAATTGGGCAAGTTTCAGATAGGAGCGGGAATATGAAAAGACTTTTATGGGTGATGCCAATACTGATGTTTGGCCTCCAGCAAACCTCTTTTGCGGATACCACTCCTACGCCATCTACGACGCCCGGCGTGACAGCCGCGGTTTCCGACAAATTCGACCCTGAACATCTGAAGGGGAAATGGTCCTTCGGCATGAATAATCTCTTCGGCATCTTTCATTTGAATCCCCGTTTGTGGGTCGAGAACGACTTGGCGCTCGATTTTTATGCCGGAGGATATGAATACGATGTTCCGGGCACGGACCTTAATAATAATCCTATTACAACAGCGGACTGGAAGATCGGCGGGGGTTTCGGACTGCGTGAGAATATCACCCATCCAACCGAGGGCGTTTATATGCAGTTGGTCGAATGGGTTATCTTCCAAGATTATTATTTGGAAAATGCGAATTATTCTCAGGATTGGGTACAGACCGGCCAAAATCTGATCGGTTATGTTGGGTTGGGTTTTGAGGCTTTTGTCCCTTTTTGGAAAAACCTTTCCATTGAAGGGAATGTTGGGGTACAGGGGAATTTGGGTTTTCAGCAAACAAGAACCACTTACAGCGGTGGCGCGGTAACGACGAGCAACTTTTCGGGAGTTTCTTTTGCGACCAGTAATAATAACCTCGGGCTCATGAACATCGCCGCTCACTTCTATTTTTAGTGGGGGAGGGTGCTGTTCGTGAAATAAAGCATCGATCAAATACTGATCCAGCCTCCGGTTAACCGGGCGGCCTATTCCGATAGAACGGCATGGATATTGGCCTGTTGTTCCCATCTGGCTTACGCGAAAATTCCTCGTTTGAAATCAGAGTTATCTCGATTCGGTCTGCGTCTCACCCAAAAATTCTTCTGCGACAAAAACGAAAACTTCGCCTATTTGGCGGTGCATGAAACCTACGCGGTTTTGGCCTTCAAGGGAACTGTTCCTAGCCAGTCGGAAACCATCAAGACGGACGCAGATTTTAAATTGGTTCGGGCCAAGTATGGTGAATTCCATCATGGGTTTTTGGATACCTTTCAAGATCTATCCAAAGGTATCGAAGCCGCTTTATCCAAGTTGGATGTCCCTATTTATGTCACGGGGCACAGCTTGGGCGGAGCTCTGGCTTTGGTCGCGACCACCTTCCTGAAAGAACAGGACAAGCTGGCCGCTTGTTATACCTACGGATGTCCGAGGGTGGGGAATGATCAATTTGCCGATCACTTATTCAAAGTTCCAGTTTACCGTTGCGTGCATCACGCCGATTTGGTTCCGGCGGTGCCGTTTTATGCTTTGGGGTTCCGCGATTATGGCGATATGAGATATTTGACGGACAATGGCCAAGTCTGCGGGGGAAGCCAGGCCTTCATTCGTAGGTTTCTGGCGATGTGGTATCCGCCCAACTGGCTTCATTGGATTTCAGACCACGGGATCGAAAATTACATGAGGATCCTTCACCGTTTTGCGAAAGAACGGAATAAGTAGGTTTTAAATATGGGGAAGGCTTTGAGAGTGAGGCGTAGAATCGAAAAAGTTCAATTTCACAAAAGAGGTTATATGAAAACAGTCCTTCGACAATTAGCCGTGTTTCTTCTCTCT
Source organism: uncultured bacterium (assembly GCA_964469185.1). GTDB lineage: Bacteria > Oederibacteriota > Muellerivitia > Muellerivitales > Muellerivitaceae > CAYXYA01. Next base: position 4,338 of record CAYXYA010000061.1, read on the forward strand.
TTTTTAGGATCCCTGTTACTTGCCAAGGATTCTGCTGCTCAATTGGGTTCTGCCGCGGGTGTCGACCAGGTTTTATCCTCGTTTGCGTCAGTAGTTAAAGACCGCGCCAATGAAGTAGCGCTCAATATAATTCGGGAACAATTTGTCAATAGTTTGAGCGGAAAGGCGGTCACTTTAGAAAGCGAAAAACCGATCGTGGTATATCTCGGTAAATACCCAGGTTCAGATTCAACTCATCCTCCGGAAGTTTTTTTCAAAAAAAGTTTCGATTTCTTAGAAAAGGCAAATCTATCAATTACCGATCCTCTTTTGTTGAAGGCCATTAATCGAGACATGGTTGAATTCGCTTTTCGCATTTCCTTGAACTCTGTCGAGTCGCAGGACTTTGAAAATGTTGGAATGCCCGATATAGCCGATTTTTCGAGTCAAATGATCGAGATCATGGCCAGTTCTGACCCGGATGTTCATCGTCTTGGGCAACCATTGATAGATCTATCCAAGGCAATCTCTTCTCGATTTGCGACCACCTTTTCCGCAGAAGCAACAAGACGTTCGGATTCAAGTGTTCCTGTAACTTTATCGAATGTCCAAGTCGGGCAATTGGTGCGTCAGACGCTTGATAGGACTGAATCGGATACATTGAAAAGAAATGAAAAGATCAAGGATGAGTTTGGAGTTGATCCGAGCCGCACCTTCGTCTCCTACAAAAGCGCGAATGCCGACGCGAATAGGGAATTGGCAGCCTTTTTTAATCTTCTGGGAAACTATTTGTTGGCACATCAAGCGGATTCAAGTGCTACGGATATTTGGACAAAGGCATTTTCAAAAAAAATAAGCGACCTGATGAAAACACCAGTTTCTGGTGATTTCAAAACCCGTGAAATTCTTTTAAAGATTTCGGTTTTGTTACATACCCAGAAATGGCAGGGTGACTCCGGGTTTGTGAGCGCATCATTAGTGAGGGCTTAAATGGAGTGGTCGATGCCTTGTTAATGCGGTCTTTCATCGTAAAAAAATCCGATCAAGTCGATTCGGACATCATTGGGATGTTTCAAAAAATCATGATGTTTGTTCGGCACTTAACCTCAATGAATAAGCCGACGCCGGAAGCCATTGGAGAAAATTTTGCCGAGGCGATGCATGTTTTCTCTGAATCTATTAGTGAACTGACAAAATTTCAAATTGACGACAAGAAGTCTGCGGATTATGAGGACAGGCGTCTAAAAAACATCCAAGTTGTTTTTGAAAAAGTATCAAAAATACTAAAATTTGTTTCTCATCGTGATTGGACCGCGCTGATCGGGTTTATCTATGAGCAGCCGGATCTCATAAACAAAAGCGGTCTCGATTGGCAGATATTTTCATTTTCGAGAGTATTGATGCAAATGTACCAAGCGAATTCAGCGGATGATGCCAAGAAAATTCTAACAGCCAATTTAGAGGAGATCACTTCCCGTCGAAACCGATTTGACAATAAATTGACCGTTGATGTCGCGTGTCTTTTAGGTTTTGGAGGTGGTTTTGAAGCTACGCCATACCGGCTTCAACCGATCGATAAGTACATTTTTGGAGGTCTCTATGCACCATTGGGAGTTCAATTTGGTACTCCCGTCTGGGGCCTTATCGCTTATCCGGTTGATTTGGGAACGTATCTAAACACATCCAGTCAATCAGCCAATGATCGGGTCAATGACGCCGTACATTTTGGGGCTGCATGGTACTTTAGGTGGAAAGAACTGCCGGTCAATTTGGGAATCGGCGGTGACTATAAGCCGAATTACAACGGAGAGGCTCCAGTTTACCGTGGATATGTTTTCACAAGTTTAGAGTTGCCGCTTTTCATGCTTAAGTAGAATCTTTGAACTATATAGCACAACTAAAAGGGGGAAGTTATGGACAAAATTAAAACTCTTCAGGATCTAGCGGTGCAATTGACACAGAATCAGGCTCTTCAAGATGAAATCAAGAAGGATCCAGCGGGTACTATCGCGAAATTAGCAAGCCCGCTTCAAACAGATAAATGGATTTATAGAATAGTTGTATTGGCATTAGGGTTGACCATTTTATTAACGATTATTGGAGCGCTTGTACTTGCTGGTTTTGGAAAAGAAGTCCCAGCTGCAATTCTGACAATAGCTTCTTCGGCAGGTGGTGGATTAATTGGTTTATTAGCTCCTAGCCCAAAAGAATAAGATTCGTTTTTTTGATAAGCCTAAAATGGAGTATGCAGGTCTGCAAACATTGTGCTCTATAGTACTGCTGAAAGAAAATGGGAAATGGAAGGCTTTCATATTTAGAGAAGAAGGTGATATCGATGATTTACTTACAAAAAGCGATCTTCAAAAATGTTGCACCTTTTGGTGATTTGGATCTTACATTTGATCAGGGCCAAGTCATCATTTTTTCCGGGGTTAATGGTCGAGGAAAAACAACGATTTTGTCATATGTGGCCGATGCTTTCTTTGAGTTCGCAAGGGAAGCCGGTTTTGATGATGTCTTTGAAAATAAACATAAATATTATCGCATTTGTTCGCCGTCAAGTATTTTAGGTGGTCAAAAATTTTCACTTGCATATTTCAGATTCAAATGTGAAAACGATAATTTCGATTATGTTGAAATTGTTGGTGAACTTACTGCAAAAGAATATAACGGAATAGTGGACCTCGAACAAAAAATTAATTTTGAAAAATTTGACGAAACTTTAAAGAACCAAAATAGTTATAAACATGTGTTTGTGGACTCTCAGAAAGCGAAAGATGTGTTTAAAAAAAATATTTTGACATATTTTCCGTCGGATAGGTTGGAAGTGCCGGCTTGGCTAAATGAAACTGAATATAAGAATCATCGATTTAACACGAGGCAAAAGTTTAGCGAAAATTTGGATAAAAACATTGAATCGAGAGTTGTTTCTCATCAAATTGCAAATTGGGTGTTAGATGTGATTTTGGATGAGATGATTAATGACAAGAAGCAGTACCATAGCCAAATTCATAATGGTTTAAACATAATAATTCAAAAAATACTTTCGACAAAAGGTGTTGATAATTGTCGAATTGGCATTAGTCCTAGAAACAACTCGAATTATCGAGTTTCAATTGTAAAAGATGAAATCGACAAATCTGTTTCGATTGTGTCGCCGTCTATTTTTCATCTTTCTTCTGGCGAGATGGCCTTGTTTATTCTTTTTGCAGAAATTATCAAACAATACGATTTGAACTCAAATGGCGACAAGTTCATGGTTTCTGATATTTCTGGAATTGTTGTGGTTGATGAGATCGACAAACATTTGCACATGAAGTTACAGAAGGAAATCCTTCCTCTGCTCATTAAAGCCTTTCCTAATTTGCAATTTATATTGTCGAGTCTGACCGGAAAGAATACTTTAAAACAAATTTACGAGGTGTTTTCAAGATCAAACCCTTATGGAAAAACGCTATTTGTTTGGGATTGCGATGCTTTGAATGATGTTGGCGGCCTGTTGGAAACCGAGACCGTGTTTAAATTTGTTTTTCAACAAAATAGCTTAAATACAAAAGTTAAAAAAGGTATAGAGAATCTTTTTTCTAAAGATCTATTTGAACAAAAATATTATAAAACTCGTAATGTTGTAGATGATTATGGTTGTAAAAAAATTATTGAAGAATTTGACAAGAATTCTTTTTGCCAATTTGTAAATGGTTTAACCGAAAAAGAAGTGTTTTCGCTTTTTCAGCCTATGATTGATAAAATGCGTTCGTTAGTTAACTAATTCTACTTGGAGGCTGCTATTTGAAAAAATCAATCTGGTGTTTGACCATTCTTTTAGCGGTTTCGACATCCCTCCAAGCCGCTGAAACACCCTCTCCGAAATACAAATATAAGGTTCCTGCAAAGCTTTCCGACGACTGGGAAGTGGCAGACTTTAGAGGAGAGAAGATCGACCTGAACAAGCTTTCCCTCGGGGTGGACAAGATCCTAAAGGGAGAGATCGCCGATGTTCACAGCCTCCTCGTCTTCAGGCATGGCAAGCTGGTGTTGGAAGAATACTTCAATGGCAGTAAGGCTCAAGACACTCATAAATTGTATTCCTGCACGAAGTCTGTCTTCTCGGCCCTCTATGGCATCGCCCAAGACCAGGGCTTATTGAAGCTGAAGCAGAAGGTCTACGACCTCTACCCGGAAGCGCGCTCAAGGGCCGGATGGGACAAGAAGAAAAACAAGATCACGGTGGCGATGCTTTTAAGCATGACCTCTGGCCTTGGTTGCGATGACTCGGGCGCGTCGGTGCCGGATTGCTCCGATTCCATGAAAAAAACCTCCGATTGGTTAGCCTTCTGTCATGACCTGCCCCTGGCCCACTCAGCGGGTACGACCTGGACTTATAACGGAGCCTGTCTCGTTCTGCTTTCGAACAAAATCGCCGAGAAAAGCGGCATGAGCTTTGTTCAATACGCGAGCAAATATCTTTTGGACCCCTTGGGCATCAAGGGTCATAGCTTGATCGTAGGGCCGAACGGCGTGACGGGAGTGGATACCGGTTTTGAATGGACGCCCCGCGACATGGGCAAATTCGGTCAGTTGTTCCTCAATCAAGGAATGTGGAAAGGGAAACGCATCCTGTCCAGGGCCTGGATCAAAGACTCCACGACCATCCACGCGCCCAAGGGGGAAGCCTTCGGCGGGGATTACGGTTATCTATGGTACGTCACCAAGATGAAGTACAGAGGCAAGATGGTTAAGGAGTATCAGGCCAGCGGTTACTCGGGACAGCATATCGTGGTTTGCCACGATGCCGATCTGGTTTGCGTGATGACGGCGGACGGCAAGGGCAACGCGATCTACCACCAGGAAGATGACCTTTTCGAGAATTACATTCTCGGTTGTTTTAAGTGACGTCTTAGGGGCAAGGTGAAAATGAGGGAAGGGTGGTTCGAGCCAACCCGGAGAGGTAAATAAAGGTGATCGACAAAATAGATAAATCCATAAATAGGCTTTCCGACATGGATTGGACGTGGTGGCCAT
>CAYXYA010000062.1:0-9225 GCA_964469185.1 uncultured bacterium
GGGCGGCTTTTGCGTCAATGGCTGATAACTCCCCTGACCTCCGTTTCACAGATCAAACGCCGCCAGGACGCGGTGGAAGAACTCCTTGCCCGCAAGGAAGAGAGAGAAACCCTGAGGGATTTCTTCCGGGAAGTTTCCGACCTCGAAAGGTTGGCGGGCCGTATCGGTTGCGGTACAGCCAATGCCCGCGACATGATCGCCCTTCGCAATACCCTGGGTCTCTTGCCCAAGATCCATCAGGTCCTCTCTGGTTTCAAAGCCCATTGGCTCAAGGAACGGGTGGAAGGCTGGGATAACCTCAAAGAGATCCACCATCTTTTGGAAAAAGCCATCGCGGATGAACCGCCCTTAGCCTTGAAAGAAGGAGGACTCATCAAGGCGGGTTATCATCCTGAGCTGGACGAATTGAAAAGCGCCTCGTTCGAGGGGAAAACCTGGATCGCCAAGTTAGAAGAGAAGGAAAAGGTCCGCACAGGGATCAATTCGCTCAAGGTGCGTTACACCTCTGTCTTTGGCTATTACATCGAGATATCCAAAGCCAATCTGGATAGGGTCCCCAAGGACTATCACCGCAAACAAACGCTGGTCAATGCCGAGCGGTTCATCACCCAGGAACTCAAGGACATGGAAGGCAAGATCCTCGGCGCGCAGGACAAGGCCGACCGGATGGAATACGAGATCTTCGACGGGATCCGTTCCCAGGTCGGCAAGGAACTTTCACGCCTTCAACGAGTGGCCCGCATCATCGCCGAGTTGGATGTGTTCGCCTGCATGGCGGTCGTGGCGGACCATGGACGGCACGTGCGTCCCGAGGTGGACGACTCCTCGGAGCTGGCCATCGTGGACGGCCGTCACCCGGTGCTCGACCGCATCCTATCCTCCGACAAGTTCGTTCCTAACGACACACATTTGGGAGTCGAGGGGGACGAGATCATCGTTCTGACCGGGCCCAACATGGCGGGGAAGAGTACCTATATCCGCCAAGTAGCTCTCTTATCCCTCATGGCACAGGTCGGTTTCTTCGTGCCGGCCAAGCAAATGAAAGCGGGTATCGTGGACCGCATCTTTTCCCGTGTCGGAGCCTCCGACGCCTTGACGCAGGGTCAGAGCACCTTCATGGTGGAGATGGTCGAGACCGCGAACATCCTCAACCACGCTACCAGCAAAAGCCTGCTCATCTTGGACGAGGTGGGCCGCGGTACTTCCACCTTCGACGGGGTTTCCATCGCCTGGGCAGTGGTGGAACATATCGCCCAAAAGCTGAAGGCCCGAACGCTCTTCGCGACCCACTATCACGAGTTGACCCGGCTGTCGGAAACTTTTCCTAACGTAAAGAACTTCAATATCGCGGTGCGGGAATGGAACGAGCAGATCCTATTTCTGCGCAAGATCGTCGAGGGCGGCACGGATAAAAGCTACGGCATTCAAGTGGCCCGTTTGGCGGGGGTTCCCAAATCCGTCGTGGAAAGAGCCAAGAAGATCCTCTCGAGCCTCGAGACGGGAAATCCTTTCATGGCGAGAAAAGAAAAAGACGATGCCGACTCCGCGTCTCAACCTGAAGTTCCCTCAATGGAAGGAATCAATCAACTGTCTTTCTTCGGGAAGGGCGGTACTCATCCGGTTTTGGAGGAGTTGAAGGACATGGATGTGGACGACTTGACCCCTCGGGACGCCCTCAATCTTCTGGCGGAATGGAAAAAGAAGATCCAAGAATAACCTCAAGGCTTTGGAACTCTGATAAACGCGGATGAACGCAGATGAAGATTCGGAATTGTTTATTTTAACCCTCGCCCCTTGGGGGAGAGGGTAGGGTGAGGGGTGTAGTTACCCGTCAAAATCACCCTCATCCCAACCTTCTCCCCTCAAGGGAGAAGGTGATAACGAGCTTCTATCATTTATCGCAAAGATAGCCAAATGCCTTATATATAAATGGGTTTTAGGTTGATAATGTTGCTGTCAACTCCCTCCCATTGGATTAAAATACCCTCCCTTTTAATTCAGCTCCCAATTTCGAAAATAAAGGCGAGCAGTGCCTAAAAAAGAAACGAACATCCAAAAGAAGAATTTTCCCTACGATTTTCCGGTCGAACTGGAAACCCGTTCGCAGGGCCATGTGGTCGCGCGCTGTTCAGCGCTTCCCGGCTGTCAGGCCCAGGGTAAGAACGCCAAAGAAGCCCTCGAGAAACTCAAGAATGCCATCGAGCTTTATCTTGCCTCCGCGGCCCCCGCTTATTTCGAGGCCACTGAGGATTTCGCGAAGATCCCCTCCTTCTATGCTTTGTCCGAGTTCCGCGGCCGCCTTTACGCCGCCACCGGCCGGGACCAGGTCTTGGTTTCCAGCAACGGCGCTCCGGGCTCCTGGAAGTCGGTCCGTGTCACCAACGCGGAAACGAAATTTTTCACGTCCGATCCCCGCCATTCCGAAGGCGCGGGCGATTACGCGACCCAGATCTATTGTCTTTATCCCTTCAGTATCCCCGGCCAGGAAAAGGTCCTTTTCGCCGGGACGAACCTCAACGGCGCGGTTTACTGTACTGTTGACGGCAATACTTGGAAGGAAGCTTTTTCCACCGGCGAGGACCGCATCCATACCCTCTGCGAGTTCAAGAACCGCCTCTACGCGGGCACCAGTTCCAACGGCAAGATATTCGCTTATGACGGCGTGCAATGGAGTAGGGTCAGTGCCTTGAGCGAGGCCGCGGTGACGGCGATGGGAGTCTTCAAAGACCGCCTTTATGTCGGCACCTATCCGAGCGGGATCATTTTCCGCACCGACGACGGGATCAATTGGGAAGAAATAACGGCGACCGGCCAGAATTTCATCCAGTCCTTCAAGGAATTCAACGGCGCTTTTTATGTCGGAACTTCCGGTCTCAAGGGCGTCAGGATCTACCGCACGGAGAACGGCAAGGATTGGCTGACGGTTTACGAGAGCACCCGCGAGGTGAACCTCTACTGTCTCGAAGTGTTCGAGAACACCCTCCATGCCGGTACCGGCAATTCGGGACGCATCCTCAAAAGCCGGGACGGACTCAACTGGACGACCGCTTACGCCGGGGACGCGGAAGGTGTGAGAGCCTTTGGCGTTTTCAACGACTACCTCTACGCGGGGACGGAGAATGGCGGGTCCATTTTGCGAACCACGTTCGACATGGGACGCAGTCCGGTGATATCGGACCTGAAGGTCGAGAGAGCTTCCTCGCACAGCGCGAAGGTGACCTGGACGACCGATATTTCCGCGAGTTCCGAAGTGCATTACGGCGAAAAGGCCGACGCGCCTGACCTTAAAAAAGCCGTTGTCAGCAAAGATTTGGACTTGGCGCATCAAGTTTTCTTGAACGGGTTGAAGTCCGGCACCGAGTACGAACTAAAAGTGATCAGCGCTTACCGTTCATCCTCCCTGGCGGTCTCGCAGATCCTTTCTTTCAAAACACCTCACGTTCTGGCTCCGGCGGTCGTTTCGACCACCCATCCCGAAAAGGACAAGTGGGAAAAAGAGGACGACGTTGAGATGATCCTGACCCCCGCTGTTCCTCTATTGGGATACTGCTACAAACTGGATCACCATCCCGGCACGGTGCCCGCTCCGCCGGACGTCGTTTATACCGAATCCAAACAAGTGACTCTTTCCGCCATACCGCAGGGTGAATGGTATTTCCACGTGGTCGGGGTGGATGAGGCTGGCAACATGGGCGTGGAAGCGGCCCATCACAAAGTCCTGATCGATACCGAAGCCTTGCCGCCTCCCAACGTCGTCAGTTCCACCCACCCGGATCCGGACAAGTGGGTCGCCAATCCAACTCCCGTGATCGCTTGGGACATGCCGAAAGACCTTTCCGGGATCGCGGGTTTTTACGTGAAGGCTGACCACAATCCCGATACTGTGCCCGGGCCAGGCAAAGGGGACTTTACGAAAGAGAACCGTTTGACGCTGGGGCCGCTGGAAGACGATGTCTGGTACGTCCATATCGCCACGAAGGACGCGGTTGGCAACGAGGGAACTCAGGCCGCCCATTATCCTTTGCGCATCGACACCAAAGCCCAGGCTCCGGTGATCTCCTCTAGCACCCATCCCGACGGCGAAACCTGGTACTCGAACAAAAAAATGGAGATCACTCTTCTGCCCGCGCACGACCTCTCGGGTGTGGATGGTTTTTATTATCTCGTCGATCAAGCGCCGCAATCCTTGCCTGCGCCCGAAGAAGCCCGCTGGACGAAAAAAACCAAGATCACCGTCGATCATTTGAAGGACGGAGTCTGGTATGTCCATGTCCGCACCAAGGATCGGGCGGACAACCTGTCGCCCCAGGCCGCACATTTCAAGATCTGCGTGGACACGCTGGCCCATCCGCCGCAAATATTCTCTCCGACTCATGCCGACCAGGAACGTTGGTACCAGGAACGCCGCGTGGTCCTGGACTGGGAAGATCCCATCGAAGACTCGGGAATCGCCGGGTTCTATTACAATGTCGACCGAAACGCCGAAACTATGCCGGATTCCAAGTCGTCCCTTTTCACCGATCAACGCACTCTTTCGTTCGAACTGACCGATGATGGGCTCTGGTATTTCCATATCACGACAAAGGATAAGGCCGGCAACATCGCCTCGAAGGCAGCTCATTTCCCCTTGCGGGTGGATACGGCCGCGGGAAAACCGTCCATTTTCTCGCCCAGCCATCCGGATGAAAGCCAATGGTATTCCAAGACGAAGGCGGTCTTCAAACTCGCTCCTCCGGCGGACCTGTCGGGTATCGCCGGGTATTACTACACCTTCTCGGATGACGCGAGGATCGTGCCGGCCGTCCAGGGTTCCAGCTACACGGAAAAAGACGAGATCACTTTGGAGATCCCCAGGGACGGCGTCCATATCCTCTCGGTGATCTGCCAGGACAAGGCCGGTAATATCACTTCCGAACCGGTGGTTTACAAAGTCCAGCTCGACACGGGAGTGGAGGCGCCCCAACTTTTCTCCGCCAGCCACCCCGACCCGCAAGCCTGGTACGCCACCCGCCGCGTGGAACTGACATGGAAAAACCCGATGGATCTTTCCGGCGTGGAAGGCTACTACTTCATCTTCAACCATGAAGAGAATTGGATGCCGAATTTAAAAGAGATGACCTGGACCACCGCTAAGAACGCGGTGTTCAACCTGCCCAAGGACGGCCTTTGGTACGCGCATGTCTGCGCCAAGGACCGCGCCGGGAACCTGGGCTCGGTCGCTTGCCTGAAGATCCAGGCCGATACTGAGGCGGTCGCGCCGGTCGTGAAGAGCCTGACCCATCCGGTCAACCGCTGGGTGAAATCCGCCGGTCCCAAGCTGACCTGGGAGCCGCCGCAGGAACTCTCCGGTGTGGACGGCTATTACGCCCTCATTGACACGAATCCCCATACCATTCCGGGAGCGAACAACGGCGAATGGATCGCGAGGACTTTCATGTCCGCGCCCGCGTTGAAGGACGGCAAGTGGTTCTTCCATCTGGCGGTCAAGGACAAGGCGGGGAACGTCAGCAAAGAAGCGGCGCACTATCCTTTATGGGTCGATACGACCGCGCCTAGATCGAAAATGACGCCTTTTCCCTCGTTCGTTGACAAGACCCAGATGGCGTTGAATTGGGACGCGACCGACGCCAGCGGGGAAGTCGTCTCTTTCGATCTGCAGGTCAAGACGGGTTCGGGCCAGTGGCTCGATTGGCTCGTCAACGTCACTCAAAAGAACGCGGTGTTCCAGGGTCAGGACGGACAGCGTTATGCCTTCCGATGCCGGGCAAAGGACTCCGCGGGCAACGTGGAAGAGTATCAGGATGAGCTGGTCGCGGTGACCATCGACATTTCACCCCCGGCCCCGGTGAACCAGATCAAAGCGACCCCCATCGCGGGAGGCGATATCGAGCTCAAGTGGAACCCCGCTGAGGACTCGATCTCGGGCACGAAGTTTTACCGCATTTACCGCTGGTTGGAAGGCCAAAAACCGAAACTTATTTCCACCGACGGTGAGGTGAAGGAAGTTACCTTTGTGGACAAGGGCAATAGCCTGCAGGAAAACATCGTTTATTATTACAGCGTCCACGCGGTGGACGGCATGGGCAACGAGCAAAATGAGGGTAACGCCACGGCGGCCAGCCTGTCGGATGACAAGGCGGGCGTACCGGATATCACCAGCCCCACCCATTCCAGCGACGATTGGAGTTCCAACCCGGTGCCGATCCTGACCTGGAGCGCGCCTCCGGACGCCACGGGTATCGTAGGCTACTATTACGCGCTGGACCTGAGTCCCAACACCAAGCTGACCGAGGAGAACGCGACCTTCATCAATAAGACCCGCATGGAGTTGTCCAAACTCCAGAGCGGGGTCTGGTATTTCCACTTGATCGCCAAGGACCGGGCGGGGAACCTGAGCGAACAGACCGCCCATTACCGCCTCAAGATCGACGTTCAAAAGCCAGAACCGCCGCACGTGATCTCGCCCAGCCATCCGGATACCGAAAGATGGTATTCATCCCCTAAAGTGGAATACAAGTTGACCTTCGCGCCCAAAATGTCGGGGCTCGATTGCTACTATTACGCTTTTGACCAGTCCCCTGATACGGTCCCGGTACCCGACAGCATCCAGCGCACGACGATGGACATGATGCTCTCCCAGGCGGGCGATCCGGGTATTTGGTATCTGCACGTAGTGGCCCGGGATAGGGCGGGAAATCTGTCGCGTCCGAACCACTTCGCGGTCCTCATCTCCGCCGCGGAAATGCCGCCACCGGTGATCTCCAGTCCCACCCATCCGCGCGAGGATGAGGCAGTGAACGACCAGTCGCCTTCTTTTACCTTGGAAGACCGCCACGACGGCAGTTATAAACCGGGGGGTTATGTCTATAAGCTCAGCCCCAACGCGAAGGAAAAATTGACCGCCAAAGACACCTTTACCACCGAGCATTCGGCCAGTTTGAAGTCCATCGAGCAAGGCATCTGGTATCTCCACGTGGCGGCTGTCGCGAAAAGAGGGGAAGTGGGAACTTTAACGTCGTCGCGCAAGATCGTTATCGACCGCTTGGGCAAGGTTTACGGAAGTCTTCTTCGAAAAGACGGCAAGACTTTCGTCTCAGGGAGCAAAGTCGAGATGGCACAGGGTGATAAGGTGGTCGCGGCCTCAGTGACCGACGTTGATGGAAAATTCAATTTTTCCAATCTGCCTGAGGGGAAGTATGAGATCCGCCTTCACAGCGACCAGTTCCCGGTGCTTCGGATCAAGGACATCAACGTCACCGTCACGGAAGGTTTGATGAACGCGGTTTTCACTGAGGATGTTGGGATGCTGCCCAACCCTCCCCAGCCTGGGCCAGTCCGTTTCTATTATTTCCTCAAAGAGGATTGCAACGTGACGCTGGAAATTTTCGACTCGACCGGGGTTTTAGTGGAGAAGCTGGAAGACAAGAAAGAGGGCGGGGCTTATAACATCACCATTTGGGACGCGGCCAAAATGCCCGTGGGAGAATACCTGTATAAACTCTCCGCAAAGAGCATTTTGAAGAACACCATGTCGCGTTTCGCCGTGAAAAAATTCCGCTTGGAAAAACCAGTCGGCGAGTTAGAGCCTGAACCGGTTTCTTAAAATTCCAGACCCTCCTCAAAACATCCTAAAAACCCTTTAAAAACCGCTTTGTGATAAATACCGAGAGTGTCGGCTATTTCAGGCCTTTTGGCCAATCGAGCACTATTTCATGATAAAATTCATAAAAATCCGATAACGATTTCAGTTTGCCTGAGTTTTGTGACAGGCTTCAAAAATAAATGGGCTGGAAATGAATAAAAAAACGTTTGTTTTGATCACTTGTTTGTTTGGGGTCATGGCTTGGGGCGCCGTTGTTTCCGCTCAAGCGCAATGCGCCAAACGGTTGCTGGCCTATTACCCCTATTACAACGGGGGCTACAAATCCGGTAAGATCCCTTTTTCCGAGCTCACGCATATCGCTCACGCTTTCATCGACATCAACCCTGATGGAACGATCAGCATACCCGCCGGTTATTTAGAGCCGGCCCTCTTGACCAGCGCGCATGCCGCGGGCGTCAAAGTGCTGGTGTCGGTCGGCGGCGCTGACGTCATCACTTTTTCGGGCGTCGCGGCTAACGCGGCCTATACCACTACTTTCGTCAACGCGATCTACAATTTCATCACCACCTATAATTATGACGGGGTCGATATCGATTGGGAATTTCCCTTCAGCGCTGCCGATAAAACGAACGGTGTTACTTTTTTTCAAGCCATCCGTACCAAATTCGATTCTTCGCCAGCGCCCGCGCCTACTTGGGAAATATCCATGGCCGCGACAGGGCTTAGTTATTATGGAGCTTATATCAACTTTGCCTCCCTTAACGGGATCCTTTCGTTTTACAACATCATGACCTAAAACGATACGGGTGATTGGAGCGACCACACGAGTCACAACGCCCCACTCACTCTCACAGTCGCCAGCGATCCGACCTATTACGCGGCTGATTCACCCGGAACTTGCGCTAAAGAGTTGACCTATTTGATGTCGACGCGGTCTGTTCCGGCTTCCATGATCAATATGGGTATTCCTTTTTACGGCTGGAGATTTCCCAGCGAAAACAGTCTTTATCAGTCTTGCGGCGGCAATTGTGTGGATGCCTATGAATACAATTATAAAAACGTTCCCGCTTTGATCGCGGGAGGGTGGGTCCGTACCTGGGACGCGGTGGCGCAAGTGCCTTCCATCACGAATGGAACGTCGTTCGTCACTTATGATGACGCCGAATCGGTCACGATAAAGGCCAATTACGCGCTCACCACCCGTAACGTCGGCGGGATATTCATGTGGGAGATCAGCGAGGATTACACCGCGAGCATCCCTCATCAACCCCTGCTGGATGCCATGTATAGCGTTTGGCAGGCGGTTTGTTCCGCATACCCCCACCAACACCGCCACGAAAACCGCGACCTCGACTCCGACAAATACCTTCACGCTTACCGCCACAAACACCCCTACGGATACGATGAACACCCCTACCTCGACCAATACCGCCACTCAAACAGCCACGAATACGGTGACCGATACGCCTGTCGATACAGCGACCAACACAATGACGAACACGCCTACGGATACGGTCAACACACCTACACCCACCAACACGCCCACCTCCACAGCTACCAACACACCGACTCAGACCTTGACGAACACCGCCACGCTCACGCCGACGGGGACGCCCACGAAT
>CAYXYA010000063.1:0-9223 GCA_964469185.1 uncultured bacterium
GATGGCCTGCCATATCCGGATGTGTTCCGACCGCGCTCGGTTAGGACAACCTGAGATCAACCTCGGCATCATCCCGGGTTTCGGCGGCACGCAGCGTATGTCCCGCTTGGTGGGAAGAGGGAAGGCGACCGAATGGATACTGACCGGAGATAACATTCCTCCCCAGGACGCGAAGGCTCTAGGGTTAGTTAACCATGTGGTCCCGGAGGCGGAGGTTTTACGTCAAGCACAAGGATTGGCCAAGAAGATCGCCATGAAACCCGCGGTCGCAATCGCGCAGATCCTCAAGGCGATCGACGGCGGGTTGCAGCAATCTTCCACCGATACCGCGATGGCCATCGAGTTGGAAGGGTTCGGCGAATGTTGCAAGTCGCCGGACATGAAAGAGGGGATCAAGGCCTTCGTGGAAAAACGCCAGCCTCAATTTACCGACCAATAACAAGAAAGAACGCGATGCCTAAGAAACCTAACAAAATTAAATCCGAATTCGTCACTTTGGGTGAGCTGAAGAAAAGCAACACTGAAAGCCGCTATAAGGTCGGTTTGGCTTTGTGCGGCGGCGTGGCTTACGGTGTGGCGCAGATCGGTGTTCTCAAAGCGCTCGCCAAGGAAGGTATCGAGATTGATTGCGTCGCGGGAACGAGCGCCGGAGCGATCATCGCTGCGGCTTACGCCTCGGGGCTTCCCCTGTCCCGCATCGAGGAGATCGGCGTCAATACCAGTTGGGGAGACCTTTTTGCTTTCCGGCCTTCCCGAAAGGGTCTGGTCTCGTCCGGGCCGATCGAGGAATACATCCACAAATACCTGAAGGTCGCCACCTTCGAGGAACTGAAAAAACCTTTGGCGGTGGTGGCCACCGATATTTGCTCGGGCGATGAGGTGATATTCACCAGCGGTCCTCTCGATAAAGCGGTCCGCGCTTCCTGTTCCATCCCCGGCATCTATACGCCGGTGGAATTGGCGGGTCGGCAGTTGGCGGACGGCGGTATGGCGGAGAACGTTCCCGTGAACGCGCTCAAGAGCCTTGGCGCGGACGTGGTCATCGCGGTCAATCTTTTCGGGCATCATCAGATCTTCCCGCCCGCCTCCAACGTTTTTCAGATCCTCATGCGGGTTTGGTATTTTTTCGTCCGGGAAGAATCAGCCTGGCGGAAAACCGCGGACATCATCATCGAGCCGGATATGCGCATGTTCGACCTTTTCGATTTCAGCGCGGGGAGAGAGATCATCGCCGCCGGCGAGAAAGAAACCAAACGCCAAATGCCCAAGATCAAACAAGTCATTCAAAGACGATTCTTCCATCGGCCCGACATTTACCGCTGACCTGCCTTTTCTTTTTTGCCGGAAGTAATTAACTTAAATTCCTAAAAACTCACCGGGCAAAAACGCTGAATTGCCAAGCACAAATCGGAATTCGTCCTAAATGCCTAAAAATGGGCTATTTGACCGCAGTTTTTA
This sequence comes from uncultured bacterium, assembly GCA_964469185.1. Classification (GTDB taxonomy): domain Bacteria; phylum Oederibacteriota; class Muellerivitia; order Muellerivitales; family Muellerivitaceae; genus CAYXYA01. The sequence goes on from CAYXYA010000063.1 coordinate 1,459, forward strand.
AACTCCTTGGTATAATTGTTACGTAATTTAGTGTTTTTTTGACACGCACTGAATCCGTATCCTTGCCGGGAGGGGATTTTACGACAAAAGATGAACTAGTCGCCAAGATCGCCGAAGCGAACGGGTTTAAAAAAGTGGATATACAAAGAGCTTTGGACGCAATGATCTCGACGATCATCGCCACAGTGAAGGCGGGGGAAAAGGTCAATATCACGGGGTTGGGCATCTTTAAGGTGAAGGACAAAAAGGCCCGTATGGCCCGCAATCCCAAAACAGGCGAGTCCATCCATGTTCCAGCCAAGAAGGCCCCTAAGTTTTTACCCTCCAAGCACTTCAAAGAAGCCGTTAAGTAACCTAGCTGTCCTTAAATCCTAAATTTACGCCCTCTTAAGCGTCTTTGCGAGGGCGTTTTTTGTTGTCTGGCCTTGACGATATAGAGGACCCTTTCTATCATTGTTCTTCCCCAGGCGGTTTAACGCGGTGTTTTTTGTCAGCCGCAATTTTTGATCGAGATCCCAGGGGTTTTCTTATTCATTTAAATCCGCGGTTTTTCAGCCGTGGTTAATTTTCAGGAGGTTGTTCCATGAAATTTCGTCCGTTGTATGACCGCATCCTTGTTGAACGTGTGGGTGACGAGGAAAAAACAAAAAGCGGGATCATCATCCCCGACGCAGCCCGTGAGAAACAGCAAAAGGGAAAGATCGTCGCGGTGGGCAAAGGCCGTGTGAATGAAAAGGGCGAGATCCTGAAATTGGATGTTAAAGAAGGCGATACGATCCTCTTTGAGAAATACGGCGGCGAGGACATCACCATCGACAACAAAGAATACGTCATCTTAAAAGAAGAAGGCGTCATCGGCATCATCGAAGGTTAATCGGCGTTTGCTCATCATCAACATGAAATTGGGAGGAATGTGAAATGGCTAAGCAGATCATCTATGGAGAAGAAGCCCGCAGGGCATTGCAGCGCGGCGTGGACAAATTGGCGAACGCGGTGAAGGTCACCTTGGGTCCCAAAGGACGCAACGTGGTGTTGGACAAAAAATTCGGAGCTCCGACGATCACCAAAGATGGTGTGTCGGTGGCGAAAGAAGTGGAACTGGAAGACCCGTTCGAGAATATGGGCGCTCAGATCATTAAAGAAGTGGCCTCCAAGACCTCTGACGTGGCGGGCGATGGGACCACCACCGCGACGGTTTTGGCCCAAGCCATCGTTCGCGAAGGCCTGAAGAATGTGACCGCCGGGGCGAACCCCATGGCCTTGAAGCGCGGTATCGACAAGGCTGTTGAGGTTGTTGTGGCTGAGTTGAAAAAGATATCAACGCCCACCAAAGGAAAACATGAGATCGCCCAGGTGGCGACCATTTCCGCCAACGGCGACAAAAAAGTCGGAGATATCATCGCTGAAGCCATGGAAAAAGTCGGCAAAGACGGCGTGATCACGGTCGAAGAAGCGAAGGGTATCGAGACCAATTTGGATGTGGTCGAAGGGATGCAATTCGACCAGGGTTATCTCTCCCCTTATTTCGTCACCAACGCTGACCGTATGGAAGTGGAGCTCGAGAATCCTTATATCCTGATCCATGAAAAGAAGATCTCGGGCATGAAAGACCTGCTCCCGATCCTGGAAAAAGTCGTGCAAAAGGGCCGTCCGCTCTTGATCGTCGCTGAAGAGGTCGAGGGTGAAGCCTTGGCGACCTTGGTCGTGAACAAGATCCGCGGAACTTTCGTTTGCGCCGCGGTGAAGGCGCCGGGCTTCGGCGACCGCCGCAAGGCCATGTTGGATGATATCGCCATCTTGACCGGCGGCAAATCCATCACCGAAGACCTCGGTATCAAGCTTGAGAACGTGAAGATGGAAGACCTTGGACAGGCCAAGAAGGTGATCATTGACAAGGATAACACCACCATCATGCAGGGCGCGGGCGTCCGGAAGGAAGTCGACGCTCGTTCGGAGACCATCCGTAAGCAGATCAAAGAAACCACCAGCGATTACGACCGCGAGAAGCTTCAAGAACGCTTGGCCAAATTGGTCGGCGGTGTGGCCGTGATCAATGTCGGCGCGGCGACCGAAGTTGAGATGAAAGAAAAGAAAGCCCGCGTGGAAGACGCTTTGCACGCGACGCGCGCGGCGGTCGAGGAAGGTATCGTTCCGGGCGGAGGCGTAGCTTTGATCCGCACCATCAAGGGTGTCGAAGCCTTGAAATTGGAGCATGACGAACACATCGGAGCCGCTATCGTGCGCCGTTCCCTGGAAGAACCGCTTCGCCAGATCGTGAGCAACGCCGGCGGAGAAGGCTCAGTCGTCATCGCCAAGGTCATCTCTGAAAAATTGAACATCGGCTATAACGCCGAAACCAGCGTTTATGAGGACATGGTCGCGGCCGGTGTCATCGATCCGACGAAGGTGGTTCGTTGCGCCATTCAAAACGCGGCTTCGGTCGCGGGATTGGCCATAACGACCGAAACGCTCATTACGGACATTCCCGAAAAGGATAAGGGTGCCGCTGGCGGCGCCCCTGGTATGGGCGGCATGGGTGGAATGGGCGGAGGCATGGACTACTAATCCTTCCGTTTCTAACAAACCAAAAGCCTCTGGAAGAAATTTCCAGGGGCTTTTTTGTTTCTGTAGGCTTCTTTTGACCGTCGGAGTGGGCGTTGACAGTGATTGTGGGTGACCCTATGATTGAGTTTGTTTTCCAATGTTTTCAAGAGGTTTGACGATGCCGACTTACGAATACAAATGCGAAAAATGCGGGGATTTCGAGTTGTGGCAGTCGATCAAAGACGACGCCCTGAAATCCTGTCCGAAATGCGGCTCCAAAGTCGAGCGGCTTATCTCCGCCAATGTGGGTTTTGTTTTTAAGGGTTCGGGTTTTTACCAGACCGATTATAAGAGTAAAAATTCGGCACCTCCAGCTCCGGTTACCGCCGCGACGAAGCCGGCGGATCCATCGGGTTCGACGGGGCAGGCTCCCTCGGCGAAGCCTTTGAGCTCCTCGAAGGACACACCGCAGGCGGATTCGACTCCGGCGAAGCCCCTGAGTTCATCGAAGGGCTCACCGCAGGCAGGTTCGGAACATGCCGCAAGCGTAAGTTCTAATTCGAGTCCGTCGGCCAATTAACTTAAGGAGTCCATCATGGCATCAGGTTGGATCGTGGGGATCATCGCGGGATATGTCTTCTTCAACTTAGGCCTTTGGAAATCCGACTCTTCTCCCAAACCGATGGACACCGTGTGGGCTTTGGTCATGTTGGCCGGGACGCTTTTGATGTTCGGATCCGTTCTTTTGTGGGCCGTGCCGGGTTTCTTCAACTCTTAATTAGCGGAAAGGCTGAAAATGAAGGAACTTTTCGACGAACAACAGATGCGTTGGATCGTGATAGCGATCTGCTCTCTCGCCTCCCTGATCAGTCTCCTTACCGGTTTTTTTCAAACCCGCAAGGCGCCTAAAAAACAGAAAAAGATCCTGTGGGCCAACTCCATTCTTTTCGCTTTTTCAGGACCGGTCATTTGGGTCTTCTGGCTGGTTTATAACGCCATCGAGGATTTTTACGGTTTGGATTCTTTAAAGGCCCTGAAGTTCAATTTTTTGATCGTGATGGGTATCGCTCTTTTCTTCGCGGCCGTTCATTTTTGGATGGGCCGTACCCTGGGGGCTGCACCGGCGTCTAAACGCCGCTGACCGCTCGAAAGATCGTTCAACCCTAGAAAGCGGTCCAATCGTCCAATCACCATGAGCCAATCCGATCCGTTATCCATCCTCAATGAAGTCCGCAGGCTTGAACTCGTCACCAAGGGGGCGGTGAACACCCTCCTCAAGGGCGCTTATAAGAGCACTTTCCGCGGGCAGGGTCTGGAATTCCATCAGGTACGGGAATACGTCCCCGAGGATGACATCCGATCCATCGATTGGAACGTGACTGCCCGTTTGAACTCCACTTTCGTGAAAACCTTCGTTGAGGAGCGCGAGCTCCAGATCGTTTTGGCGGTCGACCTATCCGCCTCCATCTGGTTCGGCACCGGGACGATGAGTAAACGGGAGACAGCTCTCAGGCTCTGCGCAATCCTGGCTTTCGCGGCGGTTCAGCATCAGGACCGAGTGGGTCTTTTCCTCTTCACCGACCGCGTGGAATTCTGGCTTCCGCCCAAACGGGGAAAATCCGCCAGCATGCGGGTCTTGCGGGAACTCATTGGTTTCAAACCTGTCGGCAAAAAGACGAACTACAAACCCGCTTTTCAGATGCTCTCCAAGATCCTCAAACGAAAGACAGTCCTGTTCTTGATCTCCGATTTCACTGAGCCTATCCCCCTGGAGTCGTCGGGTGTTTTGGCCCGACGGCACGATCTGGTGGCCGCGGTGCTTCATGATCCTATGGAAAAAGATTTCAAATTGCCGGCCAGGGTTGCGGTGCGCGATCCCGAGACGGGCAGGGTCGGTTATCTCTCGGCTGGCTCTGCCCAGGCATTCCGCAAGGCCGATGAGTTCCGCGAGAGCCAGCTGAAGATCCTCACGAACAAAGGCGCCGACCGCCTGGATATCACGGCGGGCGGGAACGCGGTAACCGCGCTCATGAAGTTCTTCAAAAAGCGCATCGAACGCATGGGGAGGCGCTGATGGATATCCACGGCCTTCATTTTGCGGACCCTGTCTGGCTTCTGGGGCTTTTCGCTTTGCCGCTCTTCATTGCCGCGATCTTCTTCTCGTCCCGCGCTAAATATTCCACCTTCGCGCTCGGCAACCCGCGCTTGGTCGAGATGGCCTCGGGGATCCTGTCGTTCCAGATCGTTCCCTGGGTATTCAGGCTCTTGGTGATCGCCCTTTGCCTGATCGCCGCGGCCCGTCCCCAGCAGGGGCAGAAGAAAGTGGAAGAGAAAAAGCCCGTGACGGACCTGTTCGTGGCGCTCGACCTTTCCAGTTCCATGATCCAGGACGACTTGAAGCCTAACCGGATCACGGCAGCCAAGAAGATCCTCGGGGAATTCCTCGACAAAGTGCAGAACGCGCGGGTAGGGTTGACCGTTTTCGCGCGGATCAGTTTCACACAGTGTCCTCTGACCACCGATATCCACGTTGTGAAGGAACTCCTCTCCAAGGCGGATATCTTCACCGTCCGGCTGGACGGTACGGCCATTGGTGACGCTCTTGTTTCCAGCCTAGGCCGCCTTCAAAGCGGCGGCGCTAAACCAGCGACTGAACCTTCGGCCGCCTCTTCGCTCGTCTCCAAGCTCCTACAGGCGACCCCGACTTCGGAGGAAAACAAGCCCAACAGCCAGGCCATCATTCTTTTGACCGACGGAGCGGATAATGCCAGTCAGGTCGATCCTTTGACCGCGGCGAAGATCGCGGCCAGCCGGGGCGTGAAGATTTACACCATCGGCGTGGGCAGCCGCGAAAGGGTACCGGCCCTTCTCATGAGGCAGGACGGCACAACAACTTTCGGCATCGATCCCAGAACGAGGCAGGTCATGATGAGCGAGCCTCTTAATATGACCCTCTTGAATGAGGTCGCCCGTGTCACGGGAGGTAAATCCTATGCCGCGACGGATAATCATTCGCTTCAAGCCATTTTGGACGAGATCGCCAGGCTCGAAAAAAGGGACGTTACCGTGACCAGCCATTGGGAATATCAGGAGCTGGCGGCTTTCTTTTTACTGGCGGCTTTTTTCCTTCTCGCCGTGGATATCGCGCTGGAAATGACCCTATTGAGGACGCTGCCATGAACTTTGGGAACCTGACCTGGCTCTTGCCCCTATCGGGATTGTTCTTGATCTGGTTCGTGCTTTCTATTCTCAATTTTTTCCGCGACCGGCGCGATCTGGAGACCTTGGGCTATCAGAACCTAGTCCTGTCCCCAAGCGTGGCCTGGGGCCGCAGGGTTTTGAAGGGCCTGCTCCTATTAGGAGGCTTCCTTCTGATCCTCTTAGGCGCGGCGCGCTTCCAGGGAAAACTGGTGCCGGAAGATCTCAATTTAAGGGGCAGCGACGTGATGGTGGTGCTGGACGTTTCCAAGAGTATGTTGACCCAGGACTTGATCCCCAACCGCTTGGAGGCGGCCAAGAAAGCCGTACTCTCCTGGATGGAAAGACAGGACGGCGACCAAGTGGGTGTGGCCATTTTCGCGGGACAGTCGATCGTTCAGGTGCCTCTCACCTTGGACCTGCAGGCCGTGGCCCTCGTTCTGGAAAGAGCGGGAGTGGACGCGGTGGACCGGGGCGGTACGGATATCGGCGAGGGGATAAGGACGGCGCTCGCGGCTTTTCCCAAAGACAATCCGGATAAACGTGGCCGCGCGATCCTTTTGATCACGGACGGGGAGATCACCGACGGCGCTTCGAACATCGAGACGGCCTGTCAGGAAGCGAAGGAAAAGAATGTGCCCATCGTCGCGGTGGGCATCGGAACTCCTCAAGGAAAACCCATTCCGGACGGGGCTTCTTTCTGGGGTGAGACGACTTATAAGCGCGATGAGTCGGGGAATGTTCACGTGAGTCGATTGGACGAAAAAGCCCTTCAAAAGATCGCGGGACTGACCAGCGGCCTATTTGTCCAGGGTGACAGTGAGCAGGGACTCGCGTCGATCGAAAAAGCGCTGGGCAGTCTGCAAAAGACCGAGATGAAGGGGAAGGGCGGGATGAAACGGCAGGAATTCGCCCCCGCTCTGGGGGTTGCGGCGGCGGCTACTTTACTATTGTCTGTTCTCTTATGAAGGGGAAAACGATGTCGATCTTGATCAAGACAGTCATCTTATTCGTGATAACGGCCTGCGTGGTTCCGTCGGCCGCGGCGTTCACGCTATCGCCCGGCCGCAACGCTTATGACGATCAAGACTATGAGAGTGCGGAAAAATATTATGGTGAAAAAGCGCGAAAGTCTCCCGACGACGCGAATGCTTCCTATTCTTGGGGGAATTCCCTTTATCAGTTGGGAAAGTACGAGGACGCTGAAAAGGCGTTCGGCCAGGCCCTGCGGACAAACCCTAAATTGGAACAGGGTTGGTATAACCTGGGCAACAGCGTTTTTCAGCAGGACCGCTATCAGGACGCTGTTGACGCTTACCAGAAGGCGCTGGAGATCGACCCGAAGGATGAGGATGCCCAATTCAACTTAAAACTGGCTCAGGAAAAGCTGAAGAAGGATCCCAAGTCCGATAAGAGCGGGGAGAAAAAGAAAGAACGCCAAAAGCAGCAGGAGCAGCAAAAGAAACAGCAGGACCAACAGGGCAAAGATCAGCAACAAAGCCAAAACCAATCTTCCCAGTCCAAGGACAAAAAGAAGGACCAGTCCGGGCAGCAAAAACAATCCGAGAACGGACAGGATCAAAAGAATTCTTCTTCCGATTCCGCCCAGTCCAAGCAGGAGCGCCAAGCCGATCAGGATCGGAAGGAACAAACCCGTAAAGACCTGGAGGGTAAAGGGTTGTCCCAGAAACAGGTCCAGTATTTGATGGATCAGTTCAAACAGCGGGAGGCGAAGACTCAGCAGTATTACTCGGCGAATCCCAAAAAGGACCAGCAGAGGCGTAATCAACAACAGTGGAATTATCTTCCCCGCGAACAGCAGAAGCTGATGGAGAGGCTTTTTGGAAAGCCTGAAAAAGGCGGGGAAACAAAAGAGGATTGGTGATAGGTCGGGTGGTGAACTTTCGATGTGTTTTTGGTACTTTATCTCACTATTTCTTTGGAATGGAACGGGCAAAACATGAGGCGTAGATCCAAGTTTTTTTTAGCTTTTTGTTATATCCAGGCCATTGTTTTTTCGATT
>CAYXYA010000064.1:0-9172 GCA_964469185.1 uncultured bacterium
GCGAAGATTGCGTCGCAGGATGCGTTCGTCATCATTTCGCCTGAGTACAACCACGGTGTTCCAGGGGCTTTGAAGAACGCGATCGATTTCCTCTTCGCGGAATGGAACCACAAAGCCGCGGGGTTCGTGAGCTACGGAGGTGCGGGCGGAGCGAGGGCTGTCGAGCAGTTGCGGCTCGTCTTGGCTGAGGTGCACGTGGCAACAGTGCGCGCGCAAGTATTGCTTTCGATGAGGACTGATTTTGAAAACTTCACGACATTCAAGCCGGAGTCCCATCACGAAAAGTCAGTGGGGACCGTGCTGGACCAAGTGGTCGCGTGGGGCGGAGCGCTGAAGCAGTTACGCTTGGATGGGAAACAAGTAGGATAAAAAAACTAAAGGAGGCGGTTATGATCGGCAAACTTATTAAAACGTCAGGCGACTACAAACTCACGGTAGCGCGCTTGGTGCTTGGTATCGTGTTCTTCGCACATGGAGCGCAGAAAGTTCTTGGATGGTGGGGTGGCTACGGTTTTACGGGGACAATGGGGTTCTTCACGAATCAAATGGGTATTCCCGCGCCGCTCGCGTTCCTAGCGATTATGGCGGAATTCCTCGGAGGGCTCGGGTTGATCACAGGCACCCTGTCGCGCATCGCCGCCTTCGGAATCCTCTCCAACATGGTGGTGGCCGTGGGATGGTCCACTTGCCGAACGGGTTTTTCATGAACTGGGCCGGCAACCAGAAAGGCGAGGGTTTTGAGTACCACTTGCTTGCGATCGCCCTGGCGACGGTGATCATACTCGGTGGCGGGGGGGCGGCATCCATCGACGGAGCTGTGGAACGAAAGATCAAGCGATGATTTCATGCAGTGGTACGGTTCGAACCATTCGAGGTGAATATCCGGGGTCTTTTAGCGGCGCATTGGGCAGATCGTCGCTGTCACCTAGTTGTTCGCAGCGGCTGCGTTAAAGACGCTGAAGTGATCGACGTCAATAAACTCAAATAAGGAGAGAGTCATGTCAGATGTAAAAGTACAGGTGCTTAAGGACGGACCATTGTTGGTGGCCGGAAAAGTTTTGCTGGTCGCGACGGATGGTGGTCCGATCGAAGTGCAGAAGGACCCTTTCGCACTCTGCCGCTGTGGTCATTCAGCCAACAAGCCGTTCTGCGATGGGAGTCATAAGAGGACGGATTTCAAGGGATAGGCAGCCAATGCCGCCTCTGAGCGGTTCTCTTTAATGGAGATCTGGATTGGATAGAGGAGAAGTTCTTCCTAACAAGGTGCTGAAAATTATTTTTTGGAAAATTGTTAGGAATTTTTTTTAGTAATTATTGAATCGAGGGTCCCCAAAGCGCTGTAGCTTGTCAAGACGATGAATCCCATCACCAGAAAAACCACATCCCGCAGAACGGTCCAGATCGAAAGTTTTTCCTGCGAGTCCATCGAGAAACAACCGCAGTTCATTTCCACCCCGTTGAGCAGGTTCCAGCTGAGCGCCAAAGTGTAAGTCGTTAATAGAATAAAGAAGATCAAAGCGGCTCCGCGCCAGCGGAAACCCGCCGCGAGGCAGAGGCCTGTGAAGAATTCCAGCCAGGGAATGACGACTGCGGCTAAGGGAACGAGGTTCATCGGAAGAACGTGAAAATTCTCTACGAACTTCGAAAATTTGGCGGGGTCGCCCAATTTGTCCAGGCTCGCGTAAACCAAGATGCCGCCGCAAACCACCCGCAAGAGCGCTGTCAGGATGGTCCAACCGAGATTGGCGTTCTTAATAGGGCTCATGGATTCACCCCTTCATTGACGGGATAACCCGCGTTTTTCCACGTGGGCCAGCCGTCCTCGAAGACTTCAACCTTTTTGTATCCCTGTTCGATCAAGGTCCGGGCCAGATCCAGGGACAAGGTGCAGTCCCCGCCGTTGCAATAGGCGATGAGCTCCTGTTTTTTGTCCGTTAATTGCGGCAAGACGAGAGGCGCGAACTTATCCATCTCGAGTGCGGAAAAGTTGAGCGCGCCGGGAATATGTCCCTCTTCATAGGCCGCGGGCTCACGCGCGTCGAGAAAAATGGCGGCCTTGCGGTCGAACCGATCCTTGATCCCGATCAAACTTAAGCGAGGAATGGTATTGACGGGGGATGCCACCGTAGGAGTGGCGGAGGGTTGAGGGGTCTCCTTGGGTCTTTTCCATCCGGTGTATGCGGGGGTTTCTTTCGGCTTTTTTAAGATGTCCTGGAGATGCGGCAGTTGAGGCGGCGTGTATTTCAGGGGAATGCCGTTGTTGTAAAAAGCGTTGAACAAGATCGCGAAGACGGCTGAGAAAATGAAAAGCGTCCAGGCTTGCCGGGGAGTGGATCGGTCCCAGGAAAACAGAACGGGTTGAGGGGGTTTTCGAGAGGGGTTGGAGCGCATGAAATTCCTTTTATTTAGGCCCAAATGGTTAAGAACAATATACTTCGCCCACTTTCGAATTTAAACGAGAAAGGGTATTCTTTCGGTTCAGAACTAGGGCTTCCTGTAGAATAAGCCGATCTTTTAGGAGAAAAAAATGACTTCGCAGTTCACCTTGACCCGCGCCAATATTTTCGTGATCGCCTTCTTCGCCCTCTTGGCGGTGCTTTTGAGCATGCTTTTTTCCCTCTTGGAACCCTTTCTCAGTTCTTTCGTCTGGGCGACCATCCTGGTCATGGTCTTTTATCCTCTCTATTCCATCATCCTCAAATGGACAGGGAAGCGCGCTAATCTGGCGTCCCTTCTTTGTACACTCCTGGTGATCGCTCTTATCGCCGTGCCCGGATTCTTTGTGGTGATCAGTTTGGGAAAAGAACTTCCCTGGGCCTACAATTTACTTTCTACCGCGCATTTGGACGAACAAAGCGCTTGGCTGATGGATAAGTTGAAGACCGTCAAACTGGGTTCCTGGTTCCAAGCTTTAGGTCTGGATTCCTCTCAAACCGACGAGGCGGTCCAGAAAGAGATCGTTTCAGCCCTTCAAAACCTGTCCCGCTTGATCCTTGGAAAAATGACCGATGTTTTTAGCAGCCTGCCGATCTTCGCGCTGCGTGTCTTCTTCGTGGCCGTCGCTTTGTTCTTCTTCTTTCGCGACGGGGCTCGGTTGGCCCTCAAGACCATCGAGTTCCTTCCGATGGAAAAACTTCATCAGCAAAAAGTCGCGCACACGCTTTCCATAACGATGACCGCGGTGGTCCGGGCTATCTTCTTGACGGCTTTTGTGGAAGGAGTGATGGCCTGCCTGGGGTTCGTGGTCGCGGGAGTGCCGGTCCCCATCCTGTTGGGATTGTTGGTCTTCGTATCCGCTTTCATCCCCTTCATTGGAGCGACCGCCATATGGGTCCCAGCCGTCGTGTGGCTTTTTCTCCAGGATCACACTTCCGCCGCGGTGGGGTTGGCGGTTTGGGGTGGTTTGGTCAGCTTGGTCGATCATCTGATGCGTCCCTGGCTTATCGGCAGCGAGGCGAAACTCCCGATCTTCTGGCTATTTTTCACGACCATCGGCGGGTTGAAAGTTTACGGTTTCCTCGGGATATTCCTTGGGCCGATCATTCTTTCCCTGGGAATGGCTTTTCTCGCCATTTACCGTGAGCTTTACTTAAAATCCTCTCCCGCGAAAAAATCCAGGGCCTAAAACGCATGATCCGTCCTTGGAAGAAAAACAAAGACCTCGTGGCTTATGACTGCGGGTTCTTTCAGGTCCACATTCAAAACAGTTCCTCTCCCGTTACCGGCAAAGAACATCCTTTTTATATCCTCTCCACGCGCGACTGGGTGAATATCATCGCTCTCACCAAAGACCAGAAGATACCGATGGTTTCGCAGTTCCGTCACGGCTCGAGCGACTTGAGTCTGGAGATCCCCGGCGGCGCGGTGGATCCCCGAGACGGGGATCCTATGAGCGCGGCCAAGCGGGAATTACTGGAGGAGACCGGTCACCAGGCGGCCCGGTGGTACGAATTGGGGAAATTGAGACCCAATCCCGCCATCCTGGATAACACCTGTCATATCTATCTGGCCTTGGACGCCGAGCTGGTTTCGGACCTGAAACTGGATGAGGCGGAAGAGCTCGAGGTCGTCCTTCACGACCTGAAGGAAGTCCAATCCATGATCTATCAGGGCGGGATCCGGCACGCGTTGGTCATCGCGGCATTCCAGCTTTTTGAACTCTTCAAAAAGGAAAACCCTTCTTATTTCAAAACTTAAAACAAACAACAGCAAGACCATTTGAACCACCAAGACACCAAGTCACCAAGTAAGGCAAAACAAGGATTTGGGTTTAAAAATCAAAAGGTTTCCCTGGTGCCTTGGTGGTGATATTTGTATTGCAGTTGCTATGTGAACAGGTTTAATTGTTTATCCGGGAAGAGCTCCCGCCAACGGCTTTGGAATCCCCACTTTTCCTTGAAGTACCTCACTTTGTGATCAAGACCCTCGATGTAGTCGTCGGGCGGATAGGCCCGCGAACCGTAAAGCTTGAGGGTTTGTTGGAAGAGCCTGGGATCGTGATCCTTCAAAACCTTCAGGTAATAACCCTTCACCACCGCGCCCCTAAGGCGAAGCACGTTATAGACTAGGTAATCCACGCCGATGTCCACCGCGGTCTTCACCATTCCCTCGATAGCCTCGCTTGAATCGGTGACAAAAGGAATGATGGGCATCAGGTGGATGCCGCAGGGAATGCCCGCGGCCTTGAGCTTTCGTAAAGCTTCCAGCCGTCTTTCGACGGAGACAGCGTGGGGCTCGAGGAATTTCTGGAGCTTTGGGTCCAATGTGGTCAGGGTCATGGCCACGGCGGCCTTGGAACGGTCCGCGACTTCTTTCAATACATCCAGGTCCCTTAATACGAGGTCCGATTTGGTGGAAAAGACCGCGGGCCAGGCGTGTTTCGCCAAGAGCTGAAAGGTCCGACGCGCCAATTGATATTTCTTCTCAGCGGGTTGATAAGGGTCGGTGATGGCGCCCAGGCTGATCCAATCTTTTTTCCGGCGCGGCTGGGTCAGTTCTTTCTCCAACACTTCCAAAATATTCACCTTCACCTGGATCTTCCTTTGGAAGTCGAAAGAATTCTGGAACCCCAAGTACCAATGGCTGTAGCGGGCGAAGCAATAGGGACAACCGTGGCGGCAGCCGCGGTAAAGATTCAACGTGTAGTAAAAAGGTTTGGGACTGTATGGCAGACGCGTGTGATGCAGGGCCGTCTTGACCTTGATCTCGATGTATTCGACTTCCTTAGGGTTGTCATCGACTTCCACATAAGTCGGCGAGAACGAAGTCGAGAGAAAAGGGTCTTTCATGGTTTGACCTGATTATCTTAAAACCAAAGTCCAACACGAAGCCTCAAAGACACTAAGAAAGTCTTTTTATTTTTAAACACTAAGATCTTGTTGTTCTTAGTGACTTCGTGTCTTTGTGTTGGAAGTTTTTTATTTATCTAGGACTGAAAACGCCGACGACCTTGCCGATGATCCTGAAATCCTTATCCTCGGTGACCACGATCGGCTGGTACTTGGGGTTGGCCGGCTCGAGCGTCACTTTCGACGTGCTTCTGCGGAAAGTTTTCACCGTGGCCTCGCCCTCGATGAGAGCCACCACGATCTCACCCGGTGTGGCGTGGCTGGTCTGCTGAACGATGACCTTGTCGCCCGGCAAGATATGGGCGTTGATCATGGAGTCGCCCCGGACGGTCAGAGCGAAAAGATTCCTGCCTCCACGAGCCATCGAAGCGTCCACGACCAAGGAGCCGTCACGGTTCTCTTCCGCTAGCAAAGGCAAGCCGGCCGCGACCTTCCCTAATATAGGGATAGCGACACCTACAGAAGGGTCTTCCGACAAGCGAAGTCCGCGCGCGGTATTCGCTTCCCGTTCCAAATAACCTTTTTCTTCCAGGGCCAACAGATGTTTCCGGGCGCTCTGGGGGGAATTCCATTTGAAGTGCCGCATGACTTCCCGCACGGTGGGCGGGCGGTGATAATCGAGCAAATATTTTTGAACGTGTTCCAGCACCGACCGCTGGGTGTCGGTCAAGGTTTCGTCGGATGGCGCCATGTCGAGCTCCTTTAAAAAAACGATTGAAAAAGAATACGGCTGTATACTAGTATACGAGTGTATTCTACGTCAAGCGGAATGAGGGGGCTTTCATGGTGGAAATCGACCTGAAACCACAACAAAAACAGCGCCAGCGGGAAAAACAACTGCCGGACCACCTGGGACACCGCAAACGGCTCCGGGAAAAATATGCCGCCGAGGGAGTCTCGGCCCTGCAAGATTACGAGCTTCTGGAATTGCTCCTTTCTTTTTCCATTCCGCACCGCGATACCAAACCTTACGCCAAGAAACTACTTTCCGTATTCAAGAATGTCCGCCGCGTCCTGGAGGCGGACCTGACCAGCCTCCAAACTCTGGGGGAACTGCCGGTTCAAAGTGCCCTTCATTTCAAGGCGATGGGAGACCTGTTGCGCTTGGCCCAGCAGGAAGAATTCAAGCGGGGAAGGATCATCTCAAGCCCCGACCACGTCATCTCGTTCCTCCGCGAGCAGATCGGAAGCCGTCCGCGCGAGATCTTCACCGCTTTGTTCCTGGACCACCGCAATCATTTGTTGGCGTTCGAGCATCTACAGGAAGGCACGGTGGATCACACCGCGGTCTATCCCCGCGAGATCCTCAAGCGCTCGCTCGATCTCGGGGCGACCGGTCTCATCCTTTCCCACAACCATCCCGCGGGCAGTCTGGAAGCCAGCGAGGGCGACAAGCAATTGACCCGGCAGATCATGACAGCGGCCAGGGCCATGGGTATCACCATTCACGATCACTTGATCGTCACGACCGAGGGACACTTTTCGTTCCGCCAGGCGGGATTACTTTGAGGTTGCAAATCGCAACCTCAAAAATACAGGGAAATTAAATTATGTTTAAGATCGATAATTGCGATCTTAAAAGGGAAGAAAAAGATGAACCAAATTGAAAAGATTGAAAATTCTATATTTCTGATACGTGGACATAAAGTGATGGTAGACGCAGATCTAGCCGGTTTATATGAAGTGGAAACTCGAATATTAATACAAACAGTAAAACGTAATATTGATCGGTTTCCTGACGATTTTATGTTTCAACTTACAAAACAAGAGATTGAAAGTTTGAGATCACAAATTGTGATCTCAAACATGGGTCGTGGTGGAAGACGTTATCTTCCTTATGCCTTTACCGAACAAGGCGTTGCTATGCTTTCGAGTGTCCTCAACAGTCCTAAAGCGGTCAAAGTGAATATCCAGATCATGAGAACATTCGTCAAACTCCGCCAAATGATGGCTCACAACACTGATCTGGCTCGAAAGATCAATCAACTCGAAAAGAAATATGACGATCAATTCAAGGTCGTATTTGAAGCTATTCGCCAACTATTGATCTCGCCGGAAACAAAGCGCCGAAAGATAGGTTTTACGGCCCATTCAGACGCATAAGTAAAAAAGTAATTAAATTAAGGAGAAATCATTATGAAAAATAGTATCGAGAAAATTTTAAGGATGGTGGGCATCTTCAAGATGGCCTTCAACCGCTGGCCGCAGACCGCGGTGGAATTGACGGGATTCGCGGAAGAGCGGGGATGGGAACTGGACCTGTCCACCTATCACACGCTGACCTTCCAAAGCCGCTCCAGCGCTTTTTTGTGGATCGACATGTCCTGGCGCGGACCTTGTGACTGGATCTCCCGGTCGAGGATGGAGATCGAACTGGCGGAGAGCCAGCCGATCGGCGCGGATCATCTGAGCTGGACCTTAAAAACAAAAACCCTGCCTTCTTTTAAAAAGAAAACAAGGTCTTATTGTCTTGTTGAATCTTCCGCTTTGTCGCGGAGAAAGTCCGCCTAGATCTTTAAGCTTTCGGCGCCGCCGGAGGCTCTTCCTTTTTGATGTCCAAATTCATTCCCACGATGCTCGCGCCCGCGTCCACATAAAGGACCTCGCCGGTGACGGCGGAGGACCAGCTGCTGGCCAGGTAAGCGGCGGTGGAACCCACCTCATCCTGCGAAACGTTGCGGCGAAGCGGCGTCATTTCTTCCGAAGCTTTCAACATGCTCTTGATACCGCCGACGGCGGATGAGGCCAGGGTCTTGATGGCGCCCGCCGAGATGGCGTTCACGCGGATATTCTTCGGACCCAAGTCATAAGCCAGGTAGCGCACGATAGCTTCCAGGGCGGCTTTCGCCACACCCATCACGTTGTAATTGGGGATGACCTTGACCGAACCGTAGTAGGTCAAAGCGATGATGCTGGCGCCGTCGTTGAGCAGGGGAACAGCGGGGCGGGTGATGGCGAGAAGGCTGAAAGCGGAGATATCCAAAGCCAAATGGAACCCAGCGCGGCTGGTGTTCGTGAAGGTGCCCTTCAGGTCGTCCTTATTGGCAAAAGCAACACAGTGGATCAAGATATCGAACTTACCCCAGGCCTTCTCGACTTCCTTATATAGTGCGGCGATCTCCTCGTCCTTCGAGACGTCGCAGGGCAGGATGAGCTTGGAACCAACGGAATCCGCCAAGGGACGGACCCTTTTTTCCAAAGCCTCGCCCAGATAATTGAATCCGAGCTCAGCGCCTTCGGCGTGAAGCGCCTTGGCGATACCCCAGGCGATCGACATATCATTGGCGACCCCGAAAATAAAAGCCTTTTTACCGGTCAATAATCCCATTGCGTTCCCTCCCTGGATTCAGTCGAGCGCCCTTAACTTAACGTTTTTCAGGGGGACTTTAAAGCGTAAAAGACAGGGAATATCACCGGCTACCGTGCCCCCGGCAAAGCCGGGGGCTAGCCGTGTACTTGGTCGGAGTTTATACTCCGACCAAGTGGCAGCTCGGTCCAAGTACTCCAAGAAATAAAAATATTTTCCTGGTTTTGATCCGATAGAAATAAAAGTATGGAGGGAGAGCTGTCCCTTGAGCGATTTAGACGTTGATAAAGGAAGACGCTGGGGAATAATGGGCGCTCGGGAATATTCCAAAAAGGGTGTCCATGGTCAAGCACATCGTGATGTGGAAATTGAAAGACGAGGCCGAGGGAAAATCCAAACAAGCCAACGCGCTGGAGTTGAAGAAGCGGTTGGAGGACTTAAAGGGAAAAGTTCCCGATATCGTGGAGCTCGAAGTGGGTCTTCAAATGGGGCCGGATGAGACAGCCTCGGACGTGGT
>CAYXYA010000065.1:0-9030 GCA_964469185.1 uncultured bacterium
GGGCGTGGTGAATGCGGTGACTACCGAGACCGCGACGGCCACGTCGTAAATATGTCCGCCTACGTTACCCTGAGCCACGCCCAGCTGGGCGATGATGTAGGAGAACTCGCCGATCTGCGCCAGGCTCATGCCTGTGCGCAGGGCGGTATTGAGCGGCCTGCCGCTGATGAAAGAGCCGAAGGTAACGCTGACGATCTGGCCCACGATCACGATCAAGGTCAGGAGCAGGACCGCGGCCCAGTGGTCCTTCAAGACAAAAGGATTGACCAACATACCGACGGCCACGAAAAAGACCGCGGAAAAAATATCCCTCAGGGGATTGGTAAGGCGCTCCACTTCCGGGGCCACTCCGGCCTCGGCCATCAACATGCCCGCCAAAAAGGCTCCCAAGGCAACCGAATAGCCGCCCCTTTGCGCCAAAAGGGCCATGGCAAAACAGATCCCGATCGCGGTGACCACAAGGGTTTCGGTGCTGTGAAGCCGCACGACTTGGCGGACCACGAAAGGAATGATCACGTATCCCGCACCCAAAAAGATTCCGAGAAAAGCGAAAAGGGTCCCGCTGGTCGTCATGAGGGAAACGAGCGAGAGGTTCGCGCCAGCGGACAGAGGAGTCAAAAAAGCCACCATCAATACCGCCGCCAGGTCCTGCACGACGAGAATGCTGAAAACGACGCGGTTGAGTTTGTCATCGGGGTTTTTGTCCATCAGAGCTTTGGAGGCGATCATGGTGCTGGAGATCGCCACGATGGCCCCCGCGAAGATGGATTCCAGATGGGTCCACCCCATGAACTCGCCGGCGGTATAGCCCAGCCACATCATGACGCTGATCTCGATCAAGCTGGTGAGTCCAGCGGTCGGCAGTACCCGGACCAAACGGCGAACGCTGAACTTCAGGCCGATGGAAAACATGACGAGGATGACGCCGAGCTGGGCCAGGGTCTTGACGGTGTCCTCGTGGGCGAAGAGGGGGAATTTCACGTGGGGTCCGAGGATGATCCCCGCTAATAGGTAACCCAGCACGGTCGGCTGTTTGAGCTTATGGAAGACGATGGTGGTGATCGCGGCCACGCAAAGTACGAGCGCGAAGTCCTGAAGGAAAGAGCCGATATCGTTCATGACCCTAATTTAACAATATAAAGAGAGCTCTTCCAATGTTTCTGAAGAAAAGATGAGGAAGATAAATTGTCTTAGGATTTAAAATCTTAAACTGTTTGAGCGGTTTTGGGCATTTGGTCCCAAGTTTTTCCCTGAAGAAGACGGCCATTTCGTTTTTTCCAAACACCGCCCCATTGTTTGAAAAAGAAAGGAACCTTTGCTTTCGTACATTGACGTTTGATCTCCATTGCCCATGAACCGTCCATGGGTCTGGCTCCGGGACCGGATTCTCCGCCGACGATGGCCCAATGGATTCCTTTAAGATTTAAGTCTGGTAAGGGACTGAGAAGCGGTTCCAGTGACAAAAACTTTACGTGGGCTTGAGTTTTGCGAAGATGGTCAATGCGGTAAGTAAATCGATCCGATTCAACGCTTACGCCCATCCAAATATTGGGTGCCCAAGATAATTTTGGACTAATTTCTCCGAGTCGTTCCGCCCTTTTAGTTAAAACCTGGAAAGTGTGCCAATGGGCGTCTTTCATTGTTTTAAAAACTTTTTGAATGAATTTAAGGGGAACGTCTTTATGAAAAAGGTCACTCATTGAATTAACAAAAATAACTTTTGGGGTTTTCCAGGAAAGAGGCAGTTCAACACGGTCATGCCATAGTTTAAGATCAAAACCTTGTTTGAAAGGATGATTTGGTACTCCGCGGAATCTTTCGGCAAAACGTTCAGCATAACAATGGGCACAGCCTGCGCTGACTTTGTCGCAACCAGTCACCGGATTCCAGGTTGCGTTTGTCCATTCGATTGTGGATTTCTCAGCCATAGAAGTTAGCCTTTTAAAATATGATTTGCGATTTTTAGGGCTAGTGGAGCGCCCTTTTCGTTGCCACATGCAAAACAAAGCAAGAACAAAGGAATGTTTTTTGAGTTTAGTAACTTTAAAGGATTAGGAGCGACTCCAGGAAATATTGATTTCAATCGATTAATAAAATACCGTTCAATACCTGAGAAGTCCACGGTTCTTTGTGCCTTTGGATCGTTGAGAAACAAATCAATTGTTTGCTCATGACCATAAAAAGCTTCTCGCCAGTCAGAGTTTCCAAATACCTCGTTCAATTTTTTCTCCCATATCGGGTCGATTTTGCCGTCGTTGGTTAATAACCGACCAACACCACCCAAGGGGAACAAATACCAAAGGTCGATAGCTTTTGTTTGTGCTACGGTTTCTACGGTTTTCCATTCGACTTGCATTCCAAAAGGGTCAAGGAAAAGCACGGCGCGTTTTTTGGACCAATTACTTTTGACACAAAAATCTAATAAAAAATCATTCGCGTCCGCTTGAACAAGCTGTATATCGTTTTTCTTTTCAGGAAATTCTTCGCGAAGTTTTTCGAGTTCAGTAAATCTTTTTGCATCCTTCTCGATAAAAATATATTTTTTAAATCTGGGCTCAACTTCTAGAGCGATTTTGGCAGAACCTTTTAAAAATTTTTGAGATTCTTGTGCGGCTAATTCCGGGAAAAGAGGCGCTTCTTCAGGGGATTTTTCTTCGCTTGCCATATAACCTGTTCCAGCAAATGCATCGATGTAATTAGTTTCAAAGGGTTGGCTTTTGAGTGCAGTTGTATAAGCTTTTAAATATTGATGTATCTTTTCTAGCTTGTCATTTGTCCAATCACCACCAAAGGTTTGTTGGCTTTTTTTCATTCATGAATTCCATTCAGTTAGTGATTGACATTCTAACAAAAAAGAATACACCTGTATACTAATGAATAGAATTATCGCTCATGTGGATATGGATTCCTTCTTCGTTTCCTGCGAGAGGCTGGTGGACCCGTCCTTGAACGGGAAGCCGGTGGTCGTGGGAGGCCGCCGGGGAGAAAGGGGAGTGGTCTGTTCCGCTTCTTATGAGGCCCGCAAGTTCGGCGTCAAATCCGGTATACCGATCATGGCGGCGGAGAGATTATGCCCGAAAGCCCTCTTCGTACCGACCAACCACCGCCTCTATTCCAAATATTCCCGCAAGGTTTACGTCCTACTTAAACGGGTGGCGCCGGTCGTGGAGTACGCTTCCATCGACGAATTCTATTTGGACTTTACCGGCTGCGAGACGATGTACGGAAACGATCTGGAGGCGATGGCGAAGAAGGTGAAGGATAGTATCTTCGCGAGGACGAAACTGACCTGCTCAGTCGCTATCGCTTCCAATAAATATGTAGCGAAGATCGCGGGCAAGACCGTGAAGCCTTCGTCGGGTTCCAAAACAGGCACCATTGTCGTGCCTGCCGGCGGGGAGCAAGCTTTTCTCGCGAACTTGCCGGTGGAGCGACTGCATGGAGCTGGCGAGAAGACCCTGCCCCGTCTCAAGGAAATGCGTATCCAAAGGATCGGGGACATCGTCTCCATCCCACTGGCGAAACTTCAAAAGGCTTTCGGCCCCTCGGCGGGCGGCTGGTTGTACGAGGCGGCCCGGGGGATTGATGAGTCCGAGGTCCATCTCTTCCACATGGCGAAGAGCGTGGGGCATGAGACGACCTTCGAGAAAGACACGGATAACCTGGAACGTATCCACCAGACTCTCGCCTGGCTTTCCGAAAAAGGCTGTTACCGTCTCAGGCGTATCGGCAAGAAAGCCCGAACCGTGACGCTCAAGCTTCGCTATGACGATTTCCAGACCATCACCCGGGCCAAGACCATCCCCGAAACGGATGATGACGCGGTGGTGATGAAGACGGTTTATGACCTATTCAAGGAATCGCATGTTCGTCGGCGCAAGATCAGGCTTTTGGGAGTATCCCTTTCCAAATTTGAGAAACTCGAAGCCGCGGACTGGCTCTTTTCCGAGATGAGCTCCAAAAAGAAGGACGCTCTCTACAAGAGCGTGGATGCCATCAAACGCCGGTTCGGTTTTCATAAGCTGGAAAAGGCGGCTTCTCTGGACCCGTTGGAGAATCAAAAAGAGGAAAAGGGTGGGGCTTCCTCCTTTCAAAAGCCGAAGATCCAGTAGGGGCGTCCTCCCCAACTGCATGAAGCTGCATGATGCCTGCATGAAAGTCATGCAGTTGCGCCTAAAATCCTTATAAAATAACGATGATCCAACTGCATGAAATACTGCAGCAAAAAACGAGAGCTGCATCATTCATGCAGCTAAAGGCAAGAGGGAAAATGGCCGCTTTCTTGAAACGCGTTCCCTGGGGGAAATTCTTCCTCCTCTGGTTCCTGGCGGTCCTCATGGGAACCAGCCTGCTCTGGCTCAATTTTGGGTTCGAGGAAAGGTTCTTCTCTTACTGGGCGATGCTCGTTTCCGGAACGGGCTTGGGGTTGCTCTGGGGCACGACCCGCTCCCGCTGGCAAAAGGCCCATTGCACATGGTGTATGAATGGGGTTTCCGCGAAGGCCATGCGGTATGACGAGGCCCAAAAAGTCTGGGTCATGGTCTACGAGTGCGGGAAGTGTGGGCATATCACGGAGAAAACGCGGAAGTAGATCGTGGCCACTTTTTAGTTATTTGGCCATCCGCTTTTTAAGGGCATCTATGTGTTTTTGGGCTTCGCCGTCGCCTTGCGACAAAGCCATTTTGTACCATCTCATCGCTTCTTGATCGTTCTTAGGAACGCCCCAACCATTTTCATATAAGCTTCCAATGTTAGTCGCCGCTTCGCCGTATCGATAATAAGATGCCTTTTGGAACCACTTCATAGCCTCTTGGTAATCTTGGGGGACTCCAAGACCTTTTTCATAAAGGAGACCGATTCGATTTTCCGCCTCCTGATTGCCTGAATAAGGAATACCCATACTCTCCCAGTGATACCCACTCTCTTCTGCTTTTTGATACAACTTCATCGCCTCTTGGTAATTTTGAGGAACCCCATACCCATTTTCATAAAGCTTGCCGATATGAAACGATCCTGAGTAATCCCATCTAGCCGCTGACTTTTGATACCACTTCATGGCTTCTCGATAGTCTTGTGGAGTGCCGTATCCGTTCTCGTAAAATAAACCAATATTAGTTGCGGCCAATTTGTTTCCTTGCATATAAGCCTTTTTATACCATTGAAAAGCTTTTCCATAATCTTTAGGAAACCAGTCTCCTTTTTCATAATTTTTGCCAATCGTATACGATTTATTTCCACCCCTTGCAAAACCGAAACCAATAAATATTTCTTTAAATTTATCTTCATCAACGGCTGATTTTTCAAACCATTTTATCGCTTCTGGAATATTTTTCTCGACCCCGAAACCTCTTCGATAAATAGGAACTAAATATGCTTCTGCATTTGAAAAACCCAGATCAGCAGCTTTTCGCAGCAATACCAATGCTTCGGAATATTTCTTCTGGTTATATAAATCTATGCCTTTTTGTTCGGCGACCCGTCCTTCTTGATAAGTTTCTTTTGTTAAATGCATTTGATCCAGGCGCATTTGGATGTAAATTTTCTGTGTAATAAGGTTAGCCAAAATAAAGAATGTGATCATTAAAAGACCAATAATATATTTCCATCTAAACCTAGAGATATAAATGATGAGAAGTCTGATCAAGACTGCGGAAATGAAATACTGAAAGACCGGAACCAAATAGAAAATAAAATCGTTATGCCAAATCCAGTATAGTTTTCTAGTACAGCCCAACAAAAAGAGTAAAAACATTCCATCTAAATTAACCCCTTCGATCCCTACCGTATCCACTTGATAAGGAAACACCCATGATGTAACCATGAGAAATAAGGTGATGGCCCCAATCCATCCCGCTTCCTTCAGTATTTTATTTTTTTGAAATTTCATAGTTATCCTTTTGGTCAGATGTTTCGATGTAATCTATTTTTTGTTTTCAGCGACTGTTTAAAGAAGCAATGGTTATTGGCAAATTGGAACGACTTGCCGCATCAATCGCTTTCCAACGATTGCCGATTAAAACATCAAATATCAAAATGGCTATGAAACACGCCGCTAAGGAAGCGTACTGAACAAAAGTCCGAAGGCGATTTGGCACTTTAATGCCGTACATGATTTTCTCTTTCAACCAAACAGGAGGTTCAACCGCTTCTTGTTTCAAGCTATTGCTTAGGTGAATGAAAAAGTCATGGTACTTACGACATTCGGAACGGCTTTCTAATAGTTTCTGAACAAGTCGAGTCTCTTTATCACTTGCTTGCCCATTGGCATAGCGTTCGATCAGCTCGATTGTTTCTGGTTCTAAAGCTTTCATCTTTTCCCCCTGATTTGATATACAACCCAGTTCCGCTTTTATTACTTTTGCCCCAACCTTTTTTGATATTCCTCAAAAAGCTTCATTTTGGCTTGATGGAGCTGAACTCTGAGGTTGTTTTCTGTGATCCCGTTGATCTTGCAGATCTCCGCATCGGACAAATGGTCATTTAACCTGAGCAATATCAGGTTCTTTTGTTTAGACGGCAGAGCCTCGACGAGGGCTTTGAGGATGGTTTGCTTTTCTTTGGATTCCAGGTGGTCTTCGGGCGAGGGCCCTTTACTAGGAGGGTCGAAAGTGGTCTTTTTTTCTTCACGACTTTGATTCAGCGAGAAGAATTTCACGATTCCTTTTCTTTTGAGGTGGTTACGGCAAAGGTTCAGGGCGATGGTATAGAGCCAGCTGAAAAATTTATGCTTTGGTTGATAATCGGAAAGATTTTGAAAAGCCTTCAAAAAGGCTTCTTGGGTCAGGTCTGCCGCGTCTTCTGAGGAGCCCGTCATGCGGTAACAAAGGTTGTAAATAGGGCTTTGGTAACGATCGATCAGGATGCCAATGGCATCAGTTGAACCACTTAGACATTTTTCTACCCATTCAACGTCGTCCGCGTTGGATTGGTTAGGTAATTGACCCAAGAAAAGCTCCCTTGTTGGGATATACAATCAAGGAAACCATACATTAATCAAAGAGAAGGAAACCTTTTCTGGCGGTGGTTCGTATCTATATTATAAAGCGGAGAAAAGGCCTGCTTTCGGAGTTTGTGATGCAGGTCATCAAAAATCTATGATTCGGGTGTAAGATAAAGCCATGAAAAAGAGTGTTCGTCTTTTCAATCGACTGGTCTTAACCTTCGGGGTGCTCGTCGCCCTGACGCCTTGCGGTTTTTGTAAGAATATCACTGGAGTCGGTGCGTCGAAAATGTCCCATTGTTCCATGACGAAAATGGATGGCCAGCATAATTGCTGCCAATCGAAAAAATCCCAAAGCCCTCTCTGCAAGATCATGGATCAATCCTCGACAGCCTCGGCTTCAAAAGCGTCAGTTTTAGCTGCCAAGCCGGTTGTTTCAATTGTCGCTGTTGAGACTTTGCTGTCGGTTCGGGTTTGCGCTGTTCCTTCCTTCCGTGTTGTTTCCGCCTCTCCT
This sequence comes from uncultured bacterium, assembly GCA_964469185.1. Taxonomy (GTDB): domain Bacteria; phylum Oederibacteriota; class Muellerivitia; order Muellerivitales; family Muellerivitaceae; genus CAYXYA01. The sequence continues at coordinate 7,455 of CAYXYA010000065.1, forward strand.
CCGCCGGGAACTCTCGCCTTAAGAATCTGATCCAATCCTTTGTTGTCGTTGGAACGGTCATGAAGACCGTTCTGTGATTTCGCGTTCAAAAACGCATACGAGCAAAGGAGTGATCGAGATGAAGGCTTTCAAAATATTCGGGTTTATTTTTATAATTGGTATTGGTTTCACCGGACAGGTATTTGCCATAGAAACCGGAGAGGCCTCGGACCTTTCGGCTCCCACCACGGTGGAACTGACGCTTCAAAAAGCGGAAGACTTGGCTCTCGCGGGCAATCCTCACATTCACGCGGCGGATGACCGCGCACACGCGGTTCAAAAACAGGTACTGCCATCCCTCTTGCCGGACGATCCCATGTTCATGATCGATACGACCAACCCAGGAATGGAAATGTGGATGGTAGGGGAAAAGCTTGGTTTTCCGGGAAAAGGCATCGCCAAAGCGGATATGGTCGGTGCCGAAGCCAAAAAAATGGAAGCGATGGCGGAGGATACCCGCCGTTCCATCGTGCTCCAGACCCGGCAAGCCTTTTGGGATTTTTATTACCGCCAGAAGGTCGACGCCATTCTTCAGGATGCCCAGACAAAATGGAAATTCTTGAGCCAGACGGTTCAATCAAAAGAATTGAGCGGCCAATGGCTTTCCATCAAGACAGTCCGGATGCAGATGGAAACCGCCAAGGCCGTCAATGCGCTGATCACGAACAGCCGGTCTCTAAGGGTTTCCCAGTTCAATCTGAACCATATTTTCAGCCTGCCGCACTTTACGGTTTACCAGTTGGGCAATGAACCCGACCTTCCGCCCTTTGCCGGAAAGGAAGAGGGTTTTGTCGGACAGGCTCTCGAACATAACTCAGAGATATCCGCTTACCGCGGGGCTATCGAAGCAAGGGATGCCAGCCAACACATGGCGTCCCTCGACCATTTGCCGGATGTCGATCTGTGGTTATCAGGCGTGCGGAATCCTACTGACGGTAGTTTTTCAGATTATGGTTTTCGGTTGGGTGTCAGCGTTCCTTTGTTTTTCCCCGGTAAACAAACCCAGGTCGCGGACGCGGCCTCCGACGAACTTTCCGCGGCGCGGTACGATCTGAAGGGCAAGCAAAACGAAGTCATCCACATGACCGAGGACGCTTACGTCAACGCCGAATCGGCCTGGCGCATCCTCAGTCTTTATGAGGAAGGCGGGCTCTTAAAGCAGACCAAAAGAGCCTGGGAGTCCAGTCAACAGGCCTATCGTAACGAGGAGATGCCCCTCTCGGATTTCGTCGAAACTTACAACATTTATTTGGAGACGCTCACCAATTATTACCAGGCCAAGGCCGACTACGGAAAGGCTCTGGCCCAATTAGATTACGAGGTCGGTGAATTGAAAGGAAAAGATCATGAAAAAAAATAAAAAGTTGAGGATCATTCTGCTGCCGCTTTTCATGGCGGTCGCGGCGCTCGGGATCTTTACCGCCGCGGGTTGTTCCAATGGAAAGCGGGACGGACAGGGTCAGGTCAAAAAGACCATTTACACCTGCCCAATGCATCACCAGATCCGAAAGGAACAGCCAGGGGAATGTCCTATTTG
>CAYXYA010000066.1:0-9013 GCA_964469185.1 uncultured bacterium
AAATACTACTTTACCGATGCTCTTAAATCCACGAATTGGGAGTTTTCGGTAAATCGGGGTTTGGCCCCCCTCAAAACCTAAACGAACTCCTCCTCCAGTACGAGAATTTTGCCCTTTATGACCCCGAGTCGCCGTTTTTCCGTGCCCCGAACCCGGGCCTTTTCCAACAATTTTACGGCGTTTGACAGCTCCGCGAGCTGGTTTCAATTCTGACATTTTCATTAGATCAACCTTGTTTTACTTTTTGATTTGAATCAAATACCCAATTTTTTCGACCATGCCGCGAATCACCGGCGTATCAGGCCGCACTACGATTTGACGAATTTTTCTCAACCCTAAAGCCTCTGCAATTTTGACATGCTTTGGTAAACGACCGGCCAAGCTTTTCAATAACTGAATTTTTAATTCGTTCATGACTTTGAAACTCCTGTTAAGTTTTCAACCGATTTACCCCGCAAAGCAGCGATTACTTCCGGTGAACGAATAGCGCGTAAACCTTTTAGCGTAGCTTGAACCACATTAAAAACATTGTCGGAACGTATCGATTTAGTTAGCACATCATGGATGCCTGCTAATTCACAAACCGCTCTGACACCACCACCAGCGATAATTCCAGTACCGGGAGCCGCCGGTTTCAGCATAACTCGGGAGGCTTTAAAAACACCTACCACTTCGTGATAAAGAGTTGTTCCCTTCAAAGGTATAGCAATTAAACTTTTCTTTGCGTCATCCACTGATTTTCGAATAGCGTCAGGAACCTCACTCGCTTTTCCCGTTCCAATACCAACATGACCATGTCCATCGCCCACAACCACTAAGACCGAAAAGCTAAACCGACGGCCGCCTTTCACAACCTTAGCAACTCGGTTAATATGGACCACTTTTTCTTTTAAATCGAATTTCGATGAATCGATGCGCGCCATAATTCCCTCGCTTTAAAATTCCAGCCCATTTTGACGAGCCGCTTCTGCCAGGGCTTTAATACGCCCGTGAAAAATATAACCGCCCCTGTCAAAAACAACTCGATTTAATGATTTTTCTTTTGCCAATTTTGCAATTTGTTCCCCAACCGCTTTAGCCGCCTGAACATTACCGCCAAACTTTAACTTTGCACGAAGATTTTGATCGAAACTAGACGCCGCAACCAAAGTAATTCCTTTGGCATCATCAATAATTTGCGCTGTAATATTTTTTGCTCCACGGTGGACCACTAATCGCGGTCTCTCAGGCGTTCCTGAAATTTTCTTCCGAATTCGATCATGACGGCGGATACGTTTAATGTTTTGATGTTGCGGCGACATTTTAAAGACTCCTAATACTTATTTAGCTCCGGTTTTACCGGTTGCGCCCGTCTTTCCAACTTTCTTTCGAACATATTCACCAAAATAACGAATACCCGTTCCTTTATAAACTTCGGGAGGCTTCACTCGACGGATCTTGGCGGCCACTTCTCCCACAAGATATTTATCGGTTCCTTTAACTGTTAAAAGGGTTTGCTTTTCTATATCAACAGTAATCCCTTTGGGCAATTCAATGACAACCGGATGACTAAAACCCAAGGACATATTGAGTTTACCTTTATCTATTGCGGCTCGGTAACCAACTCCCTGAATTTCCAACTTCTTTTCAAAACCCTTCGTCACGCCCTGCAGCATGTTTTTGACCAAAGCGTGTGTCAGGCCATGACTTGCATTCAGCGCTTTAGCCTCAACGTTTGCGTTCTCAAGCGGAAGCACGAAAAGATTTTTATCCTTAATATCCACCTTCAAACCCGGCATCAAATCATGATTCAAAGATCCCTTGGGACCCTCAACCGTGATCGAAATACCTTCGGCTTTGATTTTGACTCCTTGTGGAATCTCAATAGGTTTCTTGGCAATTCGCGCCATAACTTCTCCCTTAAAATCTCAATAACAAAAGATTAATGAACCAAGCAAAGAACTTCACCACCCACGCCTTGTAAGCGAGCTTGCTGATCGGTCAAAATGCCTTTTGAGGTGGACAGAATCGCCACACCCAATCCCCCAATAACTTTCGGTACCCGAACCTTGCCCGAATAGACTCTGCGACCCGAACGGCTCACGCGCGCGATATTGGTTATTACTCTTTCCTTTTTGTCGCCATATTTCATTGAAACACGAATCCAAGTCGGACGACCCTTATCATCGACAACTTTATAGTTTTTAATGAACCCTTCCTCGGAAAGAATACGAGCAATTTCTAACTTCAATTTCGAAAAAGGAATATCCACCTTTTCTCTATACACATGATTCGCGTTGCGAATCCTCGTCAACATATCTGCAATTGGGTCCGTCATGGACATAATTTCACTCTCCTTAAACTTACCAGCTAGCTTTGATCACTCCAGGAATCTTTCCTTCACCAGCGAGGCCTCTAAAACAAATACGGCACATCCCAAATCGCCTTAAAAAAGACCGAGGTCTGCCGCACAGATTGCAGCGGTTATAAGCGCGCACTTTAAACTTCGGTTTTTCTTTTTGTTTATTTACTAAACATTTCTTAGCCATAAATTCTCCTAGTTTCTAAAGGGCATACCGAGCAATCTCAGCAATTCCTTGGCTTCCTCGTCATTTTTTGCGCTAGTGGCAAAAGTAACATCCATCCCATGAATGGACTGAACACTTTCAAAATTAATTTCAGGAAAAATAATCTGCTCTTTTAACCCGAGGGTGTAATTTCCCCGACCATCAAATGACCTAGTTGGAACACCGCGGAAATCTCGAATCCGTGGAAAAGTAATCATAAAAAGCCGTTCCATAAATTGAAACATACGATCACCCCGCAAAGTCACTTTCGCGCCCAAAGGCTGATTAGCCCGCAGTTTAAAATTGGAAATAGCTTTTTTAGAACGCGTAATAGCGGGTTTTTGGCCACTGATGGCCGTCAATTCATCCACCGCCATATCGAGCAACTTAATATTGTTTTCAGAAGCAGCTTTCCCAACGCAAACATTGATCACGATTTTTTCCACTTTTGGCGCCTGCATGACATTTTTGATTCCGAACTTTTTCATCAAAGCCGGAACAATCTCTTTCGAATACTTTTCTTTTAAAATCGTCGTCATCTTACTTTTCCTTATCCAAAATTTCTCCGCATTTTTTGCAGGTCCTAGCTCGTTGACCACTAGCCAAAGCTTTATGCGCAACTCGTGTGGCCTTACCGCACTTGGAGCAAACAATTTGCAAATTCGAGATATGAACAGGCGCCTCTTTTTCCAAAATCCCGCCTTGAGGAAGTTCTTGATTTGGACGAGTGTGCCTTTTAACCATATTTATTTTTTCAACTAGAGCTTTTTCCGTCTTGGTGAAAAGTCGTATAACTCTTCCCTTTTTACCGCGATCCTTACCAGCCAGTACAACAACTGTGTCTTCACGATGAACATGCATGACTTACAGGACCTCCGGAGCCAGGGAAATTATCTTCATAAAATTCTTTTCTCTCAATTCACGAGTTACCGGACCAAAAATACGAGTACCTCTCGGAGCCATTTGGTCGTTGATGATCACTGCCGCATTCTCGTCAAAACGGACTGTCGACCCATCAGGACGGCTCAGCATCCTTCTCTGACGAACCACTACAGCCTTAACGACTTCGCTTTTTTTAACTCCGCCACCCGGGATAGCTTCCTTTACAGCAGCGACAATAACATCTCCAATTCCAGCGTAACGGCGTCTAGTACCACCCAAAACATGGATACACATAATTTTGGTAGCACCGCTGTTGTCGGCAACATTTAACATCGTTTGAGGCATGATCATAATTTAGCCTCCTCAATTTCGACAGCCTTCTTCAAGATTTTAACTAGACGCCAATGCTTATCGGCGCTGATGGGCTTAGTTTCAGCCACTAAAACAACATCACCCTTTTTAGTCTCGTTTTTAGGATCGTGTATCTTGAATTTACTGCGTTTCCGGATCAATTTATGGTATAGTGGATGTTTAACCAATCGTTCGATAGAAACCACCGCCGTCTTATCCATTTTCCGGCTCAAAACCACAGCAGTTTTGACTCGAGAAGCTGGTCTGGTATTTTCCAATGCCATTAATTCCTTCTCCTCACGAGGCCCTGGAGCCTTTTTCTTTTTCCCTTAGAATTGTTTTTAAACGAGCGACATGACGCCGTGCCTCTCGGATTTTCATGGGATTTTCAAGCTGTTTTGTTGATAACTGAATTTTCAAATTAAAAAGTTCCTCTTCTTTTGAAATTAACTGTTGCTTCAGTTGTTCGATGTTCATTTCACGGACCTCTTTGGATTTCATGAGACCCCTCCCAATTGAGCACGCGAAATGTATTTAGTCTTAACGGGCAACTTATGTGAGGCCAGTTGAAAGGCCTCGCGGGCCACTGTTTCAGGACACCCACTCAACTCAAACAAAATTCTTCCAGGTTTTACAACTGCGGCCCAATGATCTGGCGCACCCTTACCGCCACCCATTCGAACCTCGGCCGGTTTCCGGGTAATCGGTTTGTCAGGGAAAATACGAACCCACAATTTCCCAACACGTTTCATGTGACGATTGATGGCCACGCGAGCAGCCTCGATTTGACGATCAGTAACATAAGCCGCGTCTTGCGACTTCAAAGCGTATTCGCCGAATGCAAAGGTTGCGCCATTTTTGGTCTGGCCCCTCATACGCCCCTTCATCGTTTTGCGATATTTAACTCTTTTGGGCATTAACATAATTTAATCCTTGATTAATCTTAAACTTTTGTAGTTTTTATTTCTGAAAATTTTCTTTCTCGAGAAGCCGGTTTAGGTTTAGCAACCACTATTTCTTCCTGCTTGTCTTTTGAGCCAAAAATTTCGCGTTTGAAAACCCAACACTTGACGCCAATTTTCCCATAAGTTGTATTAGCTTCCGAGAAGCCATAATCGATTTCAGCTCTCAATGTATGGAGAGGAACTCGACCTTCTCGATACCATTCGGTACGCGCGATTTCAGAACCCGCCAACCGCCCCGAACACATTATTTTTATTCCCTTTGCTCCCCCATCCAAAGCGCTTTGAATGGCTTTCTTCATCGCACGGCGAAAAGCAACCCGCTTCTCAAGTTGTCCGCAAACACCTTCAGAAATAAGCTGAGCGTTAGTTTCGGGGTGTTTTTCTTCATTAATGTTGATCCTAATTTCTTTTTTAGTAAACTGCCGCAATTCATCTTTGAGTTTATCAACTTCTGAACCCTTTTTCCCAATCACAATTCCAGGACGCGAAGCAAAGATATCCACCTCTACCGTTTCGCCTTTGCGTTTTAAAACCACCTTGGCGACGCCAGCATTCTTTAAGCGCAATTTGACAAATTTTCGAATTTGAATATCTTCTAGCAATGTCAGAGTGTAGTTCTTTTGTTTGGCTATAAACCAAAGAGAATCCCAACCGCGGATGATGCCGACTCTTAAACCAATCGGATTAATTTTCTGTCCCAAAAAAATGCCTCCTAAACCTTTAACTAATTTTTTGCCCCATCAGAAACAACGACTTTAATGTGACTCGTACGGTGATGAATCGCGCTAGCACGACCCATAGCGCGGGGAATAAAACGCCGCGTATTGCGCATCATCGGTCCACCATCAACCTGAATCGACTTGATAATCAAGCGGTCAACATCCACCCTTGAAGTTTGTCCAGCGTTAGAAACAGCAGCCTTCAAAATCTTGGCCAACTCACCCGCTGCACGTTTTTTTGTAAAAGCCAATATATTTAAAGCTTCGCCCACCGGCTTCTTGCGAATCAATTCAACCACTTGCCTCGCTTTTCGAGGAGTGACGCGTAAATATCGTGAAATTGCCTGTGCTTGCATTTTTTAAAAAACCTCGTTCCTAATATTCGACTTACTTCAAAGCCACAGATTTTTCGGTTCTCGCAGCCCCATGCGCTTTGAAAGTACGCGTTGGAGAAAATTCACCTAACTTGTGACCCACCATGTTTTCAGTCACGAAAACAGGAATAAACTTTTTGCCGTTGTGGATAGCAAAAGTATGACCCACCATATCCGGATGAACCGAACAACGACGAACATAAGTCTTAATGACTTTTTTGTCATTAACTCGATTCATCTTTTGAACCAAGACTAAAAGTTTCTGATCGACATACGGGCCTTTTTTTAAGGATCTGCTCATTTCTCAAACCTCTCGTTTATTTGCGCCGTTTAACAATATATTTATCGGTCAACTTATTCTGACGCGTTTTGTAGCCTTTGGTCGGCTTACCCCATGGAGTAGTTGGATGGCGCCCGCCCGAGCTTTTACCTTCACCTCCACCCATCGGATGACCGTCACCCGGACGGGTCACAACACCGCGTGATTGTGGCCTCTCCCCCATCCACCTCATGCGACCGGCTTTGCCAATGCTGACATTGATGTGATCTAAATTCCCAATTTGTCCAACAGAAGCAATACACTCAATATGAATTTTCCGCATTTCACCTGAAGGAAGTTTAACCGTTGCGTAATCCCCTTCTCGAGCCATTAACTGCGCCGTTGCACCCGCGGACCGAACCAATTGCCCGCCTTTGCCTGGACGAATTTCAATGTTATGAATCATCGAACCTAAAGGCACCTCTTTAAGCTTCATAGCGTGTCCAGGCTTTACGTCAGCACCCTGTCCAGAAATAACTTGATCACCCACTTGTAAACCTTCGGGTGCCAAAATATATTTCTTTTCACCGTCTAAATACTGCAACAAGGCAATTCGCGAAGAACGATTGGGATCATACTCCACAGAAATAACCTTCGCGGACATGCCTGTTTTCTCACGTCCGAAATCAATTAAGCGGTACTGGCGTTTATGTCCAGCGCCGCGATGCCGGCTAGTGATGCGACCGTACATATTGCGCCCACCAGTTGATTTCAAAGGAACAACTAGTGACTTTTCAGGAGCCTTTTTGGTCAAATTTTCGCCCACAAGAGCCGTCATTGCTCGACGGCCAGCGGAAGTCGGTTTATACGCTTTGATTGGCATGACTCTTACGCCCCTTCAAAAAATTCAATTTTTTGACCTGGCTTCAAGGTCACAATCGCCTTTTTCCATCGATAAGCCTTTGAAACATTCTGCCCGAAACGACGAATTTTCGCGGGCACATTCGCAGTATTCACTTTCAAGACTTTCACTTTTTCTTTTTTAAAAATAGACTCGACCGCATTCTTAATTTCCTGTTTGGTCGCGTCCTGGTGAACCTCGAAAGAATACTTGCTTTTATCCTTAAGCAAAGTACTTCTTTCAGTGACAAGCGGACGGACAATAACATCCTGTAATTTTTTCATTAGACCTTCTCCCTACGAGAGGAACCTTTCAATTTAGCCGCAGTTAATTGTTTTAAGGTTTCCTGTGTCAAAACTACAACTTCATGATTAACAACCTCATACGTGTTCAAATTACCGCGGGATAGAACCGTAACTTTCGGTAGGTTGCGAAAACTTTTTATTGTCGCTGGATTGGACTGGTCCAGAACAATCAAACATTTTTTCCCCGTCACGTCCAAACCTTTTAATAAACCAACAGCCTGTTTCGTTTTCGGTTCAGTAAACTTGATATCCTCAATCACCAAAATTTTCCCATTCCTCGCTTTATCCGAAAGAGATTCGGCCAGAGCCTGTTGCCGCATCTTTTTTGGTAACTCCAGCGAATAATCACGTGGTTTGGGACCATGAGCAACTCCACCGCCAACAAACTGCACGGCTCGAATGGAGCCTTGGCGAGCATTTCCAGTCCCCTTTTGTTTAAAGGGTTTCTTACCACCACCCGAAACTTCACCTTTTCCTTTAGTTTTAACCGTTCCAAGTCGTTGATTGGAAAGATGCGTTGTCACTCCACGCCAAATGTGATGCGTGCGAACTTTCAAGCCAAAAAGAACCTCTGGCAAATCAACTTGACCGGTAGATTTTCCAGTTAAACTATAAACATTCGCTTTAAACATGAAATTTCACCTTTACTTTTTAACGCTGGGACGCACAGTAATGATTCCACCATCAGCTCCAGGAACCGCGCCTTTGACGAATAACAAATTATTGTCGGAATCGACTTTAATCACCTTCAAATTTAAAATCGTGTTTTTATCACTTCCCATATGACCTGGCATGCGCGTTCCAGGGAAAACACGTGACGGATCAGAAGAAGCTCCAATACCGCCCGGAGCACGATGAAACATGCTGCCGTGAGAATTGCGCCCTCCCCTAAAACCATGACGGCGAACCACACCTTGAAAACCTTTCCCCTTTGTAACGCCGGTCACATCAACCCAAGAAACATCTTTTAAATTTTCCACGGTCAAAGTTTGCCCGACTTGAAATGGAGCCGCATCATCAACACGAACTTCTTGAAGAATACGTTTCGGTGTAGCTCCGGATTTTTTGAAATGCCCTTGCATCGACTTGGTCGTATGTTTTTCTTTTCGTTCCGCATAACCCAATTGAAGCGCGTTATAACCCTCTTTTTCTTGGGTTTTTTTTTGGATGACCACACAAGGGCCAACTTCCAAAACGGTCACATGAGTTGCTTTTCCACTTTCCTCGAAGAGAGTGGTTTGACCTACTTTTTTACCAATTAAAGTCTTCACGTTTTCGCTCATTTCATTGAATCCTTACAACTTAATCTCAACATCCACACCGGCCGGAAGATCGAGTTTCATCAACGAATCGATCGTTCTTTGGTTAGGATTCACAATATCCACCAAACGCTTGTGGGTACGTATCTCAAATTGCTCACGAGATTTCTTATCAACATGAGGACTTCTTAACACCGTATAACGATTAATTTCAGTTGGTAGAGGTACCGGCCCCAGAACAATAGCGCCAGTCCTTCGAACCGTTTCAATGATTTCAACCGTTGAACGATCCAAAAGCCTATGATCATAAGCCTTTAATTTAATTCGAATTTTTTGACTCGTGGCCGTCGCCATTCTTTTCCTGCCTTTTCTTTATTCGATGATCTCGGTAACGACGCCAGCGCCCACCGTGTGGCCGCCTTCACGGATCGCAAACCGCAACTCTTTTTCCA
>CAYXYA010000067.1:0-9011 GCA_964469185.1 uncultured bacterium
TATTCTCGTGTCCTGAACCTGCGTAAACTTTCGCCGCGTGAGTTTTCAGGTCCAGGGTCCAGATCTGGTGAGCTCCCGCCATGGCGATATAGAGGGAATCACCGATCTTGATCAAGTCCCAGGGGCTGTTGAGAGCGACTTTCGTTCCCGTGTCTTCGACTCCCAGGTCGCGGGCTTGATGACCGGTGCCAGCCAAGGTCGTTACTTTATTTTTTTTCAAATCAATTTGACGGATCGCGTGGTTTTCGGTATCGGCGACATAAACGGTTTGATTGGAGGCGTCATAGAAAACACCCTGAGGATGAAAGAACCTCGCGGTTGAGAAGTTACCGTCCTTGAATCCAGCTTTTTTTCCGCCGATGACTTCTTTTACTTTCCCGTCGAGGGTGGTCACGATGATGCGGTTATGGTCCGAATCGGAGATGACTAAAGTATCGGATTTTTCATCCGCGGCGATCTTTCCCGGGAAAGCCAAGGGCATCTCGGGTTTCTTGTCTTTTTCCAAAGTGTAGGTAAAAGGTTTTAAGTTGAGCCCACCTTCGGCTTGATAGTGTTTCACCAATTCACTGATGTAAGGCTCAAGGGTGTCATAAACTCCCTCGCCCGAAGTTATTCCAACCACCTTGCCGTTGGGATCGATCAAGGCGAAAGACGGCCAAGCCCTCACGCCATAGGATTTCCAAACCGTGAAGTCCTTGTCGTTGATGACGGGGTGATGGATCTCATAGCGCAAGATGGCGTTGCGGATGTTCTCGGAGTCCTTTTCGGAGTTGAACTTGGCCGAGTGGACGCCGATGATCACCAGCTCGTTGGGATATTTCGCTTCCAGCCTCTTTAAGTCGGGGATGACATGCATGCAGTTGATACAGCAAAAGGTCCAGAAATCCAAAAGCACGATCTTGCCCTTCAAGTCCTTGAGGGAGATCGGGTGGTCACTATTGAGCCATTGGGCGCCGGATGGGAAATCGGGCGCGTGGACGGTGCCTTGCAGGTCGGGGTGAAGCTCCATGGCGGTTCCTTTCACATTCTCCAGTTCGGGGTAAGCGGGTTGGGTTTGGGCTCCGCCACATATTAAAAGAGCGATCAATATCCAAGTTGGTTTAATTTTCATATCCACTCGTTTCACTGGTTTATCTGTCATTGCGAGGAGTGAACTTTGCGACGAAGCAACCCAAGTTCATGGGTTGTGTAGCTTTGGGAAGCGACTTATTTAAACTGGGGTTGCTTCGTCATTAACGCCCCGCTGTTCGCGTGGCATTCCTCGCAATGACAATACTTATTAAACCTTCTTTATATCCATACGCTTTAAGGCCCTTCTAAGTTTCCTTGGGCTCAAAAAAGCGAGGCAGTATTGACATTCGAGAAGATAGTCAGTATTACTGATTATCCTGTAAGGTGATTATTAATCATTAAGGAAAATCAGTGAAAAAACAAGAAGAAGTCCAATCTCCAGCCTTCATCACCTCCGAAAAGATCCTGGGACGGGTCGGGTTCCTTTTGAACAAAGGCGCCCAACGGGTCCGGGAAGTCTATGAGGAGATCTTGAGGCCCATGGGCCTCACCGGCCGTCACGCGGGCATACTCTTGATCCTCGAAGAAATGGGATCCATTACTCAGCAGGAGATCGGCAAGTGTGCCCGCATCGACCGCACCACCATGGTGGATATGGTGGATGACCTGGAAAGATTAGGGTTAGTGGAGCGTAAAGAACATCCCACCGACCGCAGGTCCCATTCCATTTACCTTACCCCCAAGTGCCGCGAGGTCCTGCCGTCCATTGAAAAATTATGTCAGGAAGCGGAAAGCCAATTCTTGGAATGCCTTACGCCCAAAGAAAAGAAAGACCTCATCCAGATCCTCCGAAAACTGGTCCTGAGCCATTACGCCGTCCCGAAAGAGAAGACTGGTTTATGAAACCATTCAAACGATCGTTCCTTTGGATCCTAGTATTCATGACGATATGGGTCGGAGATCGGTCGGAAGCGGCAACGAAAAAAAGTGGCGCAAAGTCCAAAGCCTCCACGACCTTGACCCTGAAAGAAGCGCAGGAAGAAGCCGTGGAGAACTCTCCTTATTATCAACGCTCGCAAGCGGTCGAACGGGAAATGTCCTGGGAGCAATTGGAGGCGGTCGGGGAAGGCTTTCTCCCCCATCTTTCCCTCGGCGGCCAGCATTTTTTGACCGAGCAATACAGTTACCTCAACGTGGCTTTCGGAGCCTTCCCGCCCAGTCAGTTCCCTGGGATCTCTTCGACGGGTTCAAGAATATCCACCAAGTTGACGCGGCGGACCGCAGGCACGAAGCGGCCAAACTCCTATCGGGTTGGTCCCTCTTCCAAGTACAGCAGCGGATCCAGTTCCAATTCTATCAGGCGCTCGCGGCTAAGATGCTTCTTGACCTGGCCGATGAGGACGTGAAGACCCTCGAGGACCATATGCGGATCGTGCGGGAACAGAAACGCGTCGGACAAGCCACCCGGTACGACGTTCTGAGGGTCGAGGTTCAGCTCTCTGAATCCAGGTCCGATCAGCTCGCCACGGGTGACAAGGTGGTGTTGAGCCGGGAAGCCCTTTTCAAGACCATGGGCCTCCAAAGGGACGACCGCTCTCTTTCGGGACAGCTTCCCCTGATCGACGCGCAGAAAGTCCTCGAGGAAATATCTTCCGTCGATCATCGGGAGAGACCCGACGTGAAAGCGAAGGAACTGCAGCTCAAGGCCGCCAAGGACCAAAGCGCGGCTTCGGCGGCTTTTGGACTCCCCCGGATCTCCCTCATCGGGCAGTACCAGTTCTACAACAGTCCCGATTATCTAGGGGGCGCTTTGAGTCCCAATAGTGAGTTTCGAACCGATTATTTCCTGGGTGCCGCGGCGACCTGGGATGTCCTGGACGGGGGCGTCGGCTTGGCGCGGGCGAACGCCGCGGTGGAAAAAGCGAAAGAGGCCGAAGCGGACCTGAACGAGGCGCAGCTCCAAGCGCCCTACGATCTCGATCTTTGGAAACGCAAGCTGGCGTCGAGCGCGGCCCTCTACCGGGCGAAGATCGTGGATGTGGACAAGGCCAAGGAAAGCGCGCGGCTGGCGAAACTGGGATTCAAGGAGGGGACCAACACCACGACAGACGTCCTAGACGCGGAGTTGGAAACCTTCCGTGCAGGAGCGGGGTTGGTGCAGGCCCAATTGGACATGTTGGAAGCACAGATCAATCTAGAACTCGCGATCGGAAAGAGGTTGGAAAATGAGTGAAAAAACGGGTGAAAACGGCGCTCCAAGCGGAAAGAAGAAAGTCATCTTGCGTATCCTCCTCGCGGGTCTCGTGGCGGGGATAGGTTATTTCGCGTACCAAAACTTCATGACGGTGGGCACGGATGACGCTTATGTACAGGCTCATTCCCTCATGCTGGCGCCCCGCATCGGAGGCACGATCGCCAAGGTGATGGTAACGGAGAACGACAAGGTCATAGCGGGACAGGTTTTGGCGCAATTCGACGACCGGGATTATATGAACGCCCATCACCAGGCCAACGCCGAGCTGGAAGCCGCGCAAGCCGATCTGGTCCAAGCCGACAAGGACTTCAAGCGCGCGTCAAAGCTTTACAAGGCGGGAGCGGTTTCCCATCAACAATATGACGCGGCCATGGCACGATTCCATAACCTGACCGCGCGGCTCCAGGCGGATCAACTCAAGGCCGATCAGGCCAATTTGAACTTGAGCTACACGCAGATCACGGCGCCGGATAACGGAGTCATCGCCAAGAAGTCCGTCGAGCCCGGCATGGTGGTGCCTCCTGGCCAGGCGCTTTTCGGTTTCGTCGGCTCCAGCGAGCGTTGGGTGACGGCCAATTTCAAGGAGACGCAATTGTCCAGGATCAAGCTGGGTCAAAAAGTCAATGTGGAAGTGGACGCCGTTTCGGGCAAGAAATTCCAAGGCGAGGTGGAAAGCATCGGGCCGAGCACGGGCTCGACCTTCACGCTGCTCCCGCCGGACAATTCCACGGGCAATTTCACGAAGGTGGTCCAGCGGGTACCGGTGAAGATCAAACTTCTCAATTTGACCGCGTCCGATATCGACCGTCTCGCCGCGGGACTATCAGCGGTCGTTTCGGTGAAAATTCGATAATCAAAGGCTGACACGAAGCCACGAAGACTCTAAGTTAAATCAAGGGTCGATTTAGATTGAATCAATTAATCACTTCGTGACTTTGTGGCTTCGTGTTGGAAGTTTTTTTAAGGGGTTTTGAATGGCCGAACAGCCGAAAGGTATTTCTCGCGCCGCCCTGATGATCGTCATCACGGCGGGTCTCGCGTCCCTCATCGAGATCGTGGACACGTCCATTGTCAACGTGGCCATTCCCACCATGATGGGAAATCTCGGCGCGACGCTGGATGAGATCGGTTGGGTGGTGACGGGCTACATCATCTCCAACGCCATCGTGCTTCCCATTTCGGGCTGGCTGGGTACCCGCTTTGGCCGGCGCAGGTATTACATCTCTTGCATTCTCTTATTTGTCGCCACATCAGTGGCCTGCGGCATGGCGCCTAATCTCAAAACTCTAATTTTTTTCCGAATCCTTCAAGGCGCGGCGGGCGGCGCTCTCTTACCCACGTCCCAAGCCCTCATCCAGGAAGCCTTTCCGGGCCGAGCCGGTATGGGCAGCGCTCTTTACGGCATGGTGGTCATCATCGGCCCGACCATCGGCCCTCCCTTAGGAGGTTACCTGACCGATCACTTCGGCTGGCGGATGATCTTCAACATCAACATCCCTTTGGGGCTCCTCGCCGCTTTTTTGGCGTCACTTTATGTGACGGACCACGCGGAGGAAGGGGAACACGCCGCGGCGCATCAAAAAATGCGGACCGCCCCCGTGGACACGATCGGGTTGGCTTTTTTGATCGTAGGCGTTGGGTGCCTGCAATACGTTTTGGAGCGGGGAGAAGCGGACGATTGGTTCTCTTCCCACCTCATTTTAGCTTTTTCCATTATCGCGGCGATTTGCATACCCGCTTTTATTTGGTGGGAACTAGTCCACGAGCATCCCATCATGGACTTGCGGCTTTATAAGAATCCCGCTCTCATCAACGGCACCATCATGATGGCCTGCGTGGGCGGAATGCTCTACGGGCTTATCTTCTTCATTCCCATCTTCGCCTCGGTCGTCCTGGGGATGGACGCGAGCCAAACAGGGAATCTTTTCACGCCGGGCGCCATCGCGGCAGGTGTGATGATGCCCATCATCGGAAGTCAGCTGGGAAAACGGGACGGGCGATTGTTCATGGTTTGGGGAATTGTTTGCGTGGACGGGGCTTTGCTGCTGCTCACGAACTTCAGCGCTCAGACCACCTATTGGGATCTTTTCTGGCCGCTTCTCTTCCGCGGGTTGGGTATGGCCGCGCTTTTCATTCCTATCAACGCGTTCGTTCTGGGCGGGTTCAAGGGTCCTGCGTTGGGCCAGGCGGCGGGCATCATGAACCTGTCGCGGCAACTGGGAGGGAGCCTGGGAATCGCAATTCTATCCACGATGTTCAGTAAGTCCTCGAACGCCGCTTATGAGCATTTGCGGCAGTACATCAGTCCCTTGACCCCGGGTTTTAGCCAATGGGCCCAGGGGGCGAAGGGAATGGCTTACCGTTTTTCGAACGAGCTCGGTTTTTATGATCCCGAAACACTGCTCATCAAGGAAGCCTATTTTCGGGTGAAGAAGCAGGCCTTTGTCATGGCCTTCGACCAAATGGCATGGGTCATGGTGATCGGGTTCGCCATCGCGGGCATCCCTATATTTTTCATGAAAAAACCGGCGCATATGGGCAATCCAGCCGACGCTCACTAGGTCCGTTCTCTTCCATTTTACATTTCAACCTTTATTCCATTTCTTGGCATAATGGGCACGCTTCGATCAAGGAGAGAGATGAAAAAAGCGCTCGGGTTGCTCATTCTGATTTTGCCGATCATGGCCTGCGGCTCAAAACAAAAAGTTTTGAAACAGGTGGATGATCTTTCGAAACAAAAAAAATATCTGACCGCCTATAGCTTGTTAGAAAAATCCGATCCGTATAACAAAAATATTGACTTTGTGTTGGCGAAAGTCCAGATCGCTTTGGACGACTATTTGACGACCGACCTATTACAAACCTTCACCTTCAAGGATATCTCGCTCGACGAGAACATCGAGAATTTCCGGGGTCAACCGGTTAGCGGCACCGTTTTTATTCTGAGTCCCGAAGTTACAATGAACGCGCTGAGCCTGAACCATCACGGAAATTTGAGATTGTTCGAGGCGCAGGGTGATTACGAATATCTTTATTATTGCAATTATGACAGGTTCGGAAAAGACAAGGGATTGTTCCGCCTTCAACAGGCTCAGAATTATTATTACCAGGCGCTCAGCCACCAAGCGATGAATCCCAGAAGTCTTTATCGTATGGGGAGGATCCTGCTCACTCTTGAGGAATATCAAGAAGCGGCGAAAAATCTAAGTGAGGCTATAGCTCAAGGGTATCAGACGGCGGACAGCTATTACTACCTGGCTCTCGCTCAATCCAATACGAGGGAACTTTCTCATTGCGTCGAGAACGGACAAAAGGCTCTTTCGATTTATACCCGTTCGGAAGAAAAAGTATCGGCGGCCCGGTTGGTGGCGCAGGCTTACATGGGCACGGGCGATGAGAAAAGCGCCATGAAATATTTTGAGATCGTGAGCGAGCTTCGCCCAAAGAATTACCTTAATTTGAAATCCCTTTTAACGCTGAACCTGAGCCACAAAGCCACAGATAAAGCGTTCATTCTCGCGAAGACCATGCTGGCGACCCAGCCGAAAAATCAGGAGATCCATTGGGATATCTACGAGGCTTATGATCGATTCAAGTGTTCGAAAGAATTTTACGATTTCCTGGAAAAGATGAAGTCCTTGTACGCGAAACAGGACGAGGTGATGGGCGATCTATATTTTTATCAGGCGAAGGCTGACGCGGGCGCGAGGCGGTCCAATGAGGCCGTCGAGTCCTTGAAAAAAGCAAAACTTTATTTCTCAAAAGTGCTCAAGCCGAAGGACAAGATCTTCAAGACCATCGATGATCAGATAAAAGAATTGAACGGCAGAAAATAAGGTTTCGAGGTGAAGCGAAATGAAGATCCGCTGGTGCGTCGTTCTTTTGCTCATGGTTTCAAGCGCGGTTTCGGCCCAGTATCAGACCGATCCCACGAATCGTTTTCCCATCGGGCCGGGTTCCAGGGCGCCGAAATCCAAAAAGCCGCCGAAAAACCCGGTGACTTCTACGAAGGACAAGGAAGCTATTCCGCTGAAAAAAGCGGAGAAGTTTTATCCCCTCAACGGTAAACCCAAATCGACGGCGACGCCTATGAATAAACTACCTAAGCCCGGTACTGTTTGGAAGAAAGACAAAACATCAAAACGCTCCAGCCTCTACGCGGATCCTTCTAAATAGATCGATCCCGCTGACGACCACGAGTCAGCCTTTAAAAGAAGAACTGATCAGGTCCAATTCGATCATTTCGGCGGGCGATAACTTCCAACCCAAAGCTCCCGCGTTTTCCTTCATTTGAACGGCGTTCTTAGCCCCGGGAATGGGAAGGCCCCCTTTTTGAATGGTCCAATTCAGGGCGACTTGGTTGGAAGTTTTGCCTCCGTGTTTCGCGCCGATCTCCTTGAGCCGTTCCACCAACGTTTGAATACGTTCTAGTTGGTTCCAATAGAAGAGCCGCCGCGGCCCTTTGGGCGGGTTTTGGGGTGTGTATTTACCCGACAGCATGCCCATTCCCAACGGACTGAAGGCGATGAACTTGATACCCGACTTCCGGCATTCTTCCAGCACTCCGTTGAATTCCATCTTGCGCCGCACCAGGCTGTATTGAACCTGATTGGAAGCCAGGGGCACGCCGTATTTACCTAACGCACTCTGAGCCCTGAGCATTTGCGAGCGGTTGTAATTCGAGACGCCGACTTCCTTGGTCAAACCCTCTTTGACCGCCTGAGCCAGGGGTTCCATCCAGGCCTCGATCGAACGAAAGGGCATGGGGAAGTGGATCTGGTAAAGGTCGACCTGCTTTAAGTCCAACCGCTTCAAGCTGGCCCGCAGGGATCTCAATAGATGGGAAGTGCTGACTTTCCAAGGGAAAGGCATGAATTTGGTGGCTACATAGATGGAATCTTTGGGGCGTTCTTTTAAAAATCGGCCCAGATAAGTTTCGGATAGGCCGTCGCCGTAAACTTCCGCGGTGTCGAACAGATGGATCCCCGCGTCCACTCCGGCCAGGAAAGTCTGCCGAAGGTCGGCGTCGTCATAATCTTTGCCGTAATTCCAAACCGACTTATCGCCCCAGGCCCAGGTGCCGATGCCCATCTCAAAACGGTCGAGTCCGCTCATGTTGTTCCCTTTGAACGAAAGAATGGACTCATCCTACTGTCAGGAAAGGAAATAAAAAAGGGCCTCTCCTTTCGAAGAGACCCTTTGAAAAATGAAAAACGGGTTCAACGTTTTTGCGTGGATAGGGCGGCCTTCGCGGCGTCCAAAAGATCCTGGGGATCCACCCTGGTCCTGAATTCCGGGTTGCTGTAAGCGAAGCGAATGACGCCTTTCTGATC
This sequence comes from uncultured bacterium, assembly GCA_964469185.1. GTDB lineage: Bacteria > Oederibacteriota > Muellerivitia > Muellerivitales > Muellerivitaceae > CAYXYA01. The sequence continues at coordinate 8,599 of CAYXYA010000067.1, forward strand.
CACGACATAGGCCGCGGGAACGGGCAGCCAGGGATTGTTCTGGCCCGTGCTTTCCACGAAAAGTCTTTGCACCGCCGCGTAGTAGGAAGGCTCCAATTTGAAGACCAACCCGAATTTACGTCCCATCTCCATCGTGTTGTCCGATAGGAGGGTGTAAGGCAGAGCCATTTCGGAGGTCATGTCCTTGAGGATCCTCGGTTTGTCCGTTCCGACGGCCAGGATCTGATATCCCAGTTTGGTCAGTTCAGGTTCGATATCGGCGAGCGCTTTGAGATGCCGGTTACAGAAAGGGCACCAGCCGCCCCGATAAAAGATCAAGACCGTCGGTTTCCGTTTGATCGCCGACAGAAGATCGAACGATTTTCCGTTCATGTCCCATAAGGATCCCTCGGGAACGGGATCACCTTTACCCA
>CAYXYA010000068.1:0-8800 GCA_964469185.1 uncultured bacterium
TTTTTTGGAGACCATTTACCTGCGTATCGAGAAGACGGGTCGTCGCGGTAAAACCGTGACCATTCTCGAGGGCTTCACACGCCGTCCCGAGGAGTTGGAGGAGATCGCACGCATGATCAAAGTTTCCTGCGGCACAGGAGGCACGGTGCGGGGTAATCGGGTTGAAATCCAGGGTGATTTCCGCGGGACGCTGTCCGTTTATCTTAAAAAGCAAGGGTTTCAAATCAAGGGGTTTTAAAAGATAATCGATCAGTGGCTCACTTCAGTCGTTCAAGGAAAGAGACGTTTGCGTGTTTTCGCGTCCATAGGTTCTTGGCTTCCGATTCTTGAGGATTTTCTTCCGTCTTTGATCATTCTGGAAGAGAAGGCGGTCGAACTTTATCATTTTTCTCTTCTAGAAAAACCAGCTACGTCCCATCGGGCGCAAGAGGTGGTCATCGGGGTGGCCAAGGGTGGCAAATCCCTTCAGAAACTCCATGACCATTTGATCCAGCAGGGTTTTCAGCGCCGTGTCGGTAGGTCAGGAAACGACCGAACAGGCCTCCCGGTTTATTTCCGGGGGGATCTAGGCACGATTCAGTTCGTTTGTCCCCAGATCCGCCCAAACCAAAAACCTACCGCTCAAGGACTGGCCGCCATTCCGGATAAGCGGATCTCGATTCTCTTAGAAAATCCCCACGCGGTGGATGTTCCTTATTTGGACCAAAATTATGAGGTTTGGATACCTCAAGTTGGGCGTTTCATCTTGGACAAGGGTTTGCAGTTGAGCACGGGCCGGCACTTCAATCCCGACCGGGTTTATGAGTCCGCGCGCGGTTTGATGATGATCTTGGACCTGTTGGTCTCGCATGACGAGCTGCAGGAAGAGGTGGTCAACGACCTAGTGGAGATCAAACCGCCCGGATTGGTCAGGGAGTTCCTGGAGAACATCAAGCAGAACAGTCCCGGCACGGTTCTTTGGGATTCGGCTCAAAAGCTTTATCTGGAAAGGTATCCGAGCGTCCAAATCGTCACTTTGACGCGTTGGTATTGGAAATTCCTTCCTTATGTGGCGCGCTGTCTGGCGGAATCAAAAAAGAACTCAAAATAAAATTCGATCTTGATGGGAAACGGATAAAATCTGAACATGAAAAAAACATCCAACCGAGCAGCCTCAAATCGACTGGTAGTTTTGATCACGGGCGCGGCCAGCCCTTTGGGCTCGGCCATCAGTCGTCGTCTGGCTTCCGAGGGGATGGATTTGGTCCTCCATTACGGGAAATCACGAAAAAAAACATCGGACTTGCAAGAAGAATTAAAGTCTCGATCCATAGAAACCGTGGTCCTTCAGTCCGACCTAGGAAAACCCGATCAAGCGCCGCGGTTGATCCGAAAGATCATCAAAAAGTTCGGCCGATTGGACGTCGTAGTCAATAACGCTTCTTTGTTCGAGTCCATGGATCTCACCGCACCCGACTGGAAAGCGTGGCGCGCGACTTTTGAGGTCAATGTATTCTCGCCCATCGGCCTCATAGCGGCCGCTAGGCCCTGGCTTGAACGGACACGGGGATGTGTGGTGAATATTACGGATATTTATGGGGAAATGCCGGTATTGAAAGGTTATCCCGCTTACTCGGCGTCTAAAGCGTCCTTGATCTTTTTAACAAAATACTTAGCGGTCGCGATGGGGGATCGCGTCAGGGTGAACGCGGTTTCTCCCGGGGTCATTTCATTCCCCGATCAGTACAGCGCCGCACGCCGGAAAAAACTCGTTGAAAGATCGGTTTTGAAGCGTCAGGGGAAACCTGAGGAAATAGCCGCGGCGGTGGCCTTTTTGATCTCGAATCAATTCATCACGGGTCAAGTTTTGAAAGTGGACGGCGGGCGATTTATCTCATGACCGCTTGAGGCGGAAAGTCCGTGAAAGTGTCTGAGGGCAGCTGTTCGATCTTTTGCGAAGGTTCCCTAAAACCCGCGGCGATCTCGATCAACGTTTTTTGGTTCTCGGGATGAACCAAGTTTGGGCTGATCTCTAAAAGAGGGAAAAGCACGAAGGCCTTCGTTTCAATATCGGGATGCGGTAAAACATGGTCTTTTGATCTTTCAACCAGGTTTTTCCACAAGATCAGATCCAGGTCCAATGTCCTAGGCCTGAAAGTCTTGCCTTTCTTGACTCGTCCCGCTTTTTTTTCCAGGACAGCTGCCCACTTTCGGATCGATCCAGGTTTTTCATCCGTCGCAACCGCCACTACCATGTTCCAAAAAGAGGCCTGTTTGGCGTAGCCCACTGGCGACGTCTCGTAGACGTGTGAAATCCCCGATAGCGAATACTTTTGTGACATTTCTCCGAGGGCGAATTCAAGGTTTTGACGGGGGCGGATGTTCGAACCCAGGCTCAGGAAGGTGAAGAGGTTGTTCGGGATCGAATTCGCGGTCCGGTGGATCTTGATCCCCACGTTTCGCGATCCGCGGATCGCGGCGGGTTTCGAAACGCTCAAATCGATCTCGGCCAGATCAAATCTTTCGATCAAAAGCTGTGCTAAGCGCTCGGCTAGGGTCTCCACCAGCTGATATTGGCTGTGCTCCACGAAAGCGATGGTCGCCTTCGCGATCTTTTTGTAATCGACCGCCGCGGTGATGTCGTCTTTACGCGCCGCTTTACGGGCATCGCAGGGGAATTTCAGATCGATGACCACGTTCTGCTTTTGTTTTCTCTCCCAGGGGAAGATGCCGATGATGCAAGGAACTTTTAGACCCGTTAATACGATATGATCTTTTGATGGGGACAAGACGGGACTCCTCGCGGTTGAGTGAACCTGATTTTAGGGTAAAAACACGGGGAATAACCAGTCAATTTCGGCCGGTAGCGCGACTGAAATTGATTGACCTTAATCTTCGCATTTGTTTCCATAGCTTTATGCGAAAAGCGATCAAGCTACCTCCGTCCCGGCATTTTCACTATGGCGTGTGGGGATTGCTTTTCCTGAATGTTCTCCTGTTCGGCGATGTTTTTTGGGGGACGGGTCATCGGTTACTTTCGAGCTCCCAAGCTGATCTGTTCCTTCATTTCGCCGCTTGGCGTCAATTCGCCTTCGACGAACTGCGTCAAGGACATTTGGCTCTTTGGAATCCGCATTATCTTTGCGGCGCGCCCTTCTTGGGAAATTTCGAATCGGCTCTTCTTTATCCTCTCAATTGGCATTATCTGTTCTTGCCGTTAGACCTCGCGATCAATTTGGGCATTGTGGTCCATGTATTCCTGGCGGGTTTTTTCACTTATTTATGGGCTTCCCATCGAGGGCTTCCGCCTCTTGCCAGTTTTGTTTCCGGCGTGGTTTTTATGTTCGGCGGAGCCTATTTTTTACATCTCCATGCCGGGCATCTGCCGAATCTTTGCGCCATGGTATGGGCCCCGCTGATCTTTTTAGCGTTGGATGAACTGTTCGATAGATTCGCGGTCAAATGGATCCTGATCGGGATCTTCGCCGTGTCGATGCAGATCCTAGCGGGACATCCGCAATATGTTTATTTCACCGCGATCTGCGCCGCCCTGTACACGATCCTCAATTTGAGGGGGCACAAAGCCAAACTTAAGTCGTTGGGTGCTTTCGTCTTGGTCTATTTAAGCGCTTCGCTGGTGACCACGGTCCAGCTTTGGACGGGGATCCAAACAGCATTGGAGTGCGCCCGCGACATACCGTTGGAGTATCGATCGGCGGCTTCCTTTTCTTTTCCGCCTGAAAACTTGATCACTCTGGCGCTGCCGGAGTTCTTTGGGAATCTAACGACGACTCATTACTGGGGACGCTGGTATCTATGGGAGGTTTCGCTTTTTATCGGGGTCACGGCTCTTGTCCTGGTTTTGGCCGCTTTATCCGCGGGGAAAAGACGATGGGCTTTCTCGATGGTGGTCATCCCGTTCGTTTTTGCCCTGGGCGCCTACACACCTCTATTCCATCTTTTTTATAATTACATGCCGATGTTCAAGGGGATGCGAGGTATCTGTAAATTTGATTTTATCTCCAGCCTTTTTCTGGCTTTGTTGGCCGGCATGGGGTTAAATTATTTGATCCAAATCAAAACCAAGTCTCAAAAGCTCGTATTTTTGACGCTGGGGCTAGGGTTTCTCTTCGTATCGCTAGGGTCAACAATTCTCGTTTTGACCCATGGCGGCCATGGGTCCCGAGTATTCGGCCGTCTTTCCTGGTTGGCCCAGGCTTTTTCTACGATGGACCCAGCTTCTCAAGAAGCCTACGCGGCCCAATCAGGTACGCACGCGGCTTTTAGTCTGGGGTTGGGAGCGCTGACTTGTTTCGCGCTGGCGGGTCTCCTTGTCTTTCAAAGATCGAATTCAAAAATGATTTATGGTGTGGTGGGTCTCGCGGTTTTGGAGCTTTTTGTTTTCGCGCGTTCGAATCGTCCGACCTTCGAAATGGCCGAGCTTCGAGGTCAGTACGAACGGATCCAAAATTTTTATTCGCGAACCCCGGGTGACTACCGCGTTTACGGCACGGGCGGCGCTTCTTTAGTCACGGGCGGGCGGGACATCTGGGAAGATGAGCCCATGGTACTGAAGCGGTACGCCCGTTTTGTCTGTTACAGTCAGGGCATAGAGGAAAATAAGCTGTTTTCCACCTCGCCTCTTTTCAAGAAATTCAACAAGACTTTCGCCCTCGCGCGCCTCAAATACATTCTTTCCAACGAACCCAATGGTCTTAAAGTTTATCCTGTGCTTTTTAAAACACTGCCGAGGATGAGTTTGGTAGACGGGTGGGAAAAAGCCGAAGACGGACCGCGCGCCTTGGGCGCGATCTTCGATCCCAAGTTCGATCCATTCCGAAATGTCATTTTGGAAACAGATCCCGTTCCCGCTCCCGTACCCGGAACATCCAAAGGCAATCTGCGTTGGAAGGACCTTTCGACGGACGAGATCGAAATACAAGCGGACATTCCTCGGCCTTCTTTACTTTTGGTAACGGATAATTACAGCCGAGGTTGGAAAGCGGAGGCCTTTTCCGACAGCTGACAGCAGAACTATTGTATCCTTCCGGGAGATTATTTTTTAAGGGTCGTTCCACTCCAAGCCGGAAAGCACCATTTTATGATGCGCTATCGGCCGACGGCTTACACGGCTGGAAAATGGGTTTCCCTTCTTTCGTGCTTCTTATATGTTGGTATACTATTCGTCCGTTTAAAGAAAAATTCATTTTTCAGATGAAAGTGACCGAATGAAGATCCGAGATGTTTTCAACCAGAAAAAAAAGGTCCTGTCCTTCGAGCTTTTCGCCCCTAAACGGGACGAAGACGTGGACAACCTTTTCCTTACTGTCGAGCAGCTGAAAAAAATGAAACCCGATTACATCTCCATTACTTACGGCGCGGCCGGGTCCAGCCGGGATAAAACCTATGATATCGCCGTCCGCCTCAAGAAAGCCGGGGTATTGCCGTTGATGCATTTCACCTGCATCGACCACACCCGGTCCGAGATCAAACAAATGCTCGATAAAGTGCGGGGGGCTGGTATCGATAACGTGCTCGCGCTTCGCGGGGATCGGCCTCAAAACCAGCCCGACTTCGTACCACCGGTGGATGGTTTCCGCTACGCCAGCGAACTTGTCCAATTCATCCGTTCAGAAGGTTATGATTTTTGTCTGGGCGTGGCGGGATATCCCGAGGGTCATCCGGAAGCCAAGAACCAAGCGGAAGATCTCCTTAATTTGAGAAAAAAGGCCGCGGCGGGCGGACAATTCATCGTCACCCAGTTGTTCTTTGATAATCAGTATTATTTTCAATATGTCGAACGGCTTCGGGAAATGGGGATCGACCTGCCCGTCCAACCGGGGATCTGGCTTTTGACCGATTACGCCCAGATCCAAAAAATATGCGGCCTTTGCGGCGCGAGCATACCAGGGGATCTTCGGCAAATGATCGAACCGGTAAAGGAAAACAAGGATGAGGTCGCCCGGATCGGGATAGAATACGCGGTCCGCCAGTGCGAGGAACTCCTTAAAAAAGGTGCGCCTGGTATTCATTTTTATGTTTTAAACCGAAGCCATCACGTTCAAAAGGTCATTGAAAAATTGAGCGCTAAAGGGCTTACTTTCGGCTGAAGGTAAGGGTATTCCTTGTCCGTCGCCGATGATTTGGCTATATACTTAAACTCGATTTAGGTTCGATCCGACCTGGGAGGTCTTTCGTGGGCGATTCCGCTTCTGTTTTCAGCCGGCTTCGGCAGGTACTTCAAAGCACTTATTTTTTTCAATCGTTAAAAATGAACGAATTGGATGAATTGATCGGACACTTACGGATGATCCGGGTGCAAAAAGGTTATGAGATCATCAAACAGGGAGACCCTGGCGACGCTTTTTATCTCATCGCTCAAGGAAAAGTCTCGGTTTGGAAAAAAGGCGCTTTGATGAAAACGAAAGTGGCTGAATTGAAATCTGACGATTTTTTTGGCGAAATGGCTTTGATATCTAACGAGCCTCGGAACGCGACCGTGGTGGCGGAAGACGTCGCTGAGCTTTTTGTTCTTCAGCGGTATGATTTCGACAAGATCTTGATGAAAAATCCGGCCATCGCCCAGGAGCTTAAAAAAGCTTATATGGCACGGAAGAGCAAGTAATCCTTCAAGCCAATTGACAAGATTCTTGAAGATTGGCATATTCACTGGCCTGCCCGGTTTTCCCTTATGTTCAAAGGGGATCAAGGGGTGGGCCATTTTCATTTAAAACAGACTCTATTCACCGGATGGCGGGGTAGCTCAGTTGGTCAGAGCAACGGTTTCATAAACCGTAGGTCGAGAGTTCAAGTCTCTCCCCCGCTACCATTATTTCACCGGAAGAAAGCCCACCATGACCACCGAATGGACCCTTCCTGTCGCTCCCTTGACCCGTCATGCCCGTTTGATCGTGGGTGTTTCCGGCGGATTGGATTCCACAGCCCTTTTGTTCTTATTGACTGAGCAATTGAGAGATCCCTCCCGCCGATTGGTGGTCGCCCACGTTAATTACGGTTTACGGGGCCGCCTCTCCGACAAAGATGAGCTTTTTGTGCGGGAACTTTGCCGGCAGAAGCGTTTACCTTTCCGCCTTTTGAGGGTCCGTTATTTCGCCGGTCAGATAAGGCGGCGAAAGCGGTCCCTGCAGGACCTCGCACGTGAGATCCGTTATTCCTTTTTTCAAAAACTAGCCGCGAAAGAAAAAGCATGGGGTGTCGCGGTCGCGCATCACCGCGAAGACCAGGCCGAAACGGTATTGGACCGGTTTCTGCGCGGATCCGGCGCCAGGGGACTTTCAGGTTTAAGATCGGTTCAAGTTTTAACTTTGTCTCGGGCGAAGTCTTTAAAAATTTGGCGGCCATTGCTCCGTTATTCGAAGAATGACCTGCGGTCCTATTTGAAGTCCCGCGGGGCCGCTTGGCGCGAGGATCACTCCAATCGAACCTTGAAATATCGACGCAATCAGATCCGCCATGAGGTCCTGCCATTCCTTTCCCGTTGGAATTCCAGGTTGACGGAAATTTTGGCCCGAATGGGTGAGGTCACTTCCGCGGAGGACCATTTGTTGGAACAACTCCTGGGTCCAGTGGAAAAAAAGATCAAGAGCCGTTGGAGAAAAGACGCCTATTTTTGCCACAGCGTCGCCTTTCAAAAGATCCCCTTGGCTTTGCAGAGGAGGTGGGTCCGTTATGCCGCCGAAAGATTGACCGAAAAAGCCCGGGGTCTTTCCTTCGAACGCATAGAAGAGATCATCCGGTTGTGGGCAGGGACGGAAAAAGGCCCGCGAGACTTGGGATTCGGGCTTTCCGCCGGCCGCACGGCTCAAACCGCGTTCCTTAAAAGAAGTCGGAAGAATGCTTAGGGTTCCTTTCAAATCGACTTTTTAACCCTTCCTACACAAAAAGCTCTCTTATCCGCTGATTTTGCCGTTGCTTGCAAACCAAAAAGAAGCTCGGTTATGATACGATTCCTTGCATCTGCAGGAAGATGTTCCTAACTTAGCCCTGTCATTCAACCGCTGTTTTGAGGAGTCATTCCGTGAGCAACACTTTTAAATGGTTGGCTGTTTATCTTTTTGGTTTTATGGCCCTGATGTACTTCATCCGTCAATCGCAGACCCCAAAACCCCAAACCGATATGCAATATTCCCAGTTCATTTCTCAGGTCAATAGCGGCAATGTGAAGGATGTGGAAATGCATCCCGAGGACCACATGATCTTGGGAACGGCCAAAGACGATACCAAGTTCAAGGCGGTCGTGCCTGACGATCCGAATCAAGTTCTGACCAACCTTCTTTTGAGCAAAGGAATTCAGGTCAAGATCGAGGCGCCGTACCGAATGAGCGTTTTCTTGCAGGTTGTTTTGAATATTTTTCCTTATCTTCTCATTATCGGTTGGTTCTTGTTCATGATGCGCCAGGCGCAGGCGGGAAGCGGCGGAGCGATGGCTTTCGGCAAAAGCCGCGCGCGTCTCATGACGTCAGGACAGCAAAAGGTGACTTTCGCGGATGTGGCTGGCGTGGATGAGGCGAAGACCGAACTCATGGAAGTAGTCGACTTTTTAAAAGACCCCAAGAAATATCAATTGCTCGGCGGCAAGATCCCCAAGGGTGTCATTCTTTTAGGCCCTCCTGGTACGGGCAAGACCCTTTTAGCCAAGGCTGTTGCCGGCGAAGCGGGCGTTCCTTTCTTTTCCATCTCAGGTTCCGATTTTGTTGAGATGTTCGTTGGCGTGGGAGCGGCTCGGGTTCGCGACCTTTTTGAGCAGGGCAAGAAGCACGCGCCCTGCATTATTTTCATCGATGAGATCGACGCGGTGGGC
>CAYXYA010000069.1:0-8783 GCA_964469185.1 uncultured bacterium
CTGGATGCCGCTCATAAAGAAGCTGACAAGATGAAGGATGAATATGTCTCCACGGAGCATCTTTTCCTCGCGCTCATCGACGCTCCCGGTGCTCCGGGCCGCTCGGACGATTGGGGTGTGAAGAAGCTGGTCAAACAATACAAACTCAACCGCGAGAAGGTCCTTTCCGCTCTCGCTGAAGTTCGCGGCAGCAACCATGTGACGGACCAGAATCCCGAAGCCAAGTACCAAGCCCTGACCAAGTATGGAAAAGACCTGACGGACCTCGCCCGCCGCGGCAAGCTCGATCCCGTTATTGGTAGGGACGAGGAAATCCGTCGTGTCATCCAGGTCCTCTCGCGCCGCACCAAGAATAATCCCGTTCTCATTGGTGAACCGGGCGTGGGTAAGACCGCCATCGCCGAAGGGCTCGCCATGCGTATCGTCTCCGGCGACGTGCCCGAAGGCCTCAAGGGCAAGAAGCTCGTCTCGATGGATATCGGGGCCATGATCGCGGGCGCGAAATTCCGCGGGGAATTTGAGGACCGTCTGAAGGCTTTCCTCAAAGAAGTTACTTCCAGCGACGGGCAGATCATCCTCTTCATTGACGAGCTTCACACCCTCGTGGGCGCGGGCGCGTCCGAAGGCAGTATGGATGCCAGCAATATGCTCAAGCCCGCTTTGTCGCGCGGCGAACTCAGGGCCATCGGGGCCACGACCCTCACGGAATACCGCAAGTACATCGAGAAAGACGCGGCCCTCGAACGCCGTTTCCAGCAGGTGATGGTGGGCGAGCCCAGCGTGGCCGATACCATTTCCATCCTGCGGGGTCTCAAAGAACGCTACGAACTGCATCATGGCGTGCGCATTCAAGACTCGGCCCTCGTGGCCGCCGCGGTGCTTTCCAACCGCTATATCACCAATCGTTTCCTGCCCGACAAGGCTATCGACTTGATGGACGAGGCGGCGTCGAAGCTCCGCATTGAAATTGATTCCATGCCGGTGGAACTCGACGAGGTCGAACGCAAAGTGCGCCAGTTGGAAATTGAAAAGCAGGCCCTTCAAAAGGAAAAGGACGAGGCTTCCAAAGACCGCCTAGCCAAGCTGGAAAAAGAAATGGCCAACCTCAAAGAGGGTTCCTCGCAAATGAAGGCCAGGTGGCAGGCCGAGAAGGATGTCATTTCCAAGGTCCGCAAGGTCAAAGAAGAGCTCGACGCTGAAAAGATCCTTGAAGCCAAGTATGAGCGCGAAGGCAAACTCGACAAGGTCGCCGAACTGCGTTACGACACTGTGCCGAAACTGCAAAAGCAGATCAAAGAGTTTGAGGACAAGCTGGCCGAAACCCAAAAGAAGGGGGCCATGCTCAAAGAAGAAGTGACCGATCAAGAGATCGCCGAGGTCGTGGCCAAGTGGACGGGTATTCCTGTCGCCAAGATGATGGAAGGGGAAACCGAAAAGCTTATTCGGCTTGAGGACGCTTTGAAAAAGCGTGTCGTGGGGCAAGACGAGGCTGTCACCGCGGTGGCCAACGCCATCCGCCGGTCGCGTTCCGGCCTGGCCGATCCCAACCGGCCTTTGGGTTCGTTCCTCTTTGTGGGGCCGACGGGCGTGGGTAAGACCGAACTGGCGAAAGCCTTAGCGGGCTATCTGTTCGACGACGAGAAGATGATGGTCCGTATCGATATGAGCGAGTACATGGAAAAGCATTCTGTTTCGCGCCTCGTGGGGGCTCCTCCGGGTTATGTGGGCTACGATGAAGGCGGGCAATTGACCGAGGCGGTTAGACGCCGTCCTTACTCCGTGATTCTGTTCGACGAGGTCGAAAAGGCCCATGCGGACGTGTTCAATATTCTGCTCCAGGTGCTGGATGACGGGAGGCTGACCGACAGCCAAGGCCGAGTGGTCGATTTCAAGAACACCGTTCTCATCATGACCAGCAATATCGCCTCCGCGGCAATTATGGAATCGAAGAAGACGGACGCGGAACTCAAAGATACTCTGCAGAAAGAGTTGAGGCAGTTCTTCCGGCCTGAATTCCTGAACCGTATTGATGACATCGTCATCTTCCATCGGTTGGGTGAAGACCAGTTGGAAGCCATTGTGGGTATTCAGTTGGAGGGGCTTAAAGCGAGGCTAGCGGATAAGAAGATCAAGTTGGAGCTTTCCAAGGGCGCACTGGCTTTCTTGGCCGAGCGTGGCTATGACCCGGTCTATGGAGCGAGACCTTTGAAGAGGTTGATCCAGAACGAGCTCATCAACAAGATGGCTTTGAAATTATTGGATGGTGAGATCAAAGAGGGTCAAACCGTAAAAGTCGATGCGGGCAAAGGTGGAGAACTGACTATCAAATCCTAAAGCTTGATATTAGGGTCTGATTTTTTTATTTTTCTTCGTTTAATGATTAAATTTCTGGTTTTTGGCCGCTTCCTTCATTTCATCCATGCCGATTGGCCCAAATGTGGCTAAAATCAGACGTCCTTCAATTTTGAACTAAACGGTCCCATGAATTCACGGCGATACCCTAAATTTATCATTTTTTTGATCACGCTTTTTTGTTGGAGCGTTGTGGCGATTTCACACGCCACGCCTCCTGCTGGTTACACGCTGACGTGGAGCGACGAATTCAACGGCGCTGCGGGAACCCCGCCTAACCCCGCGAATTGGGGTTACGATACGGGCGCCGGCGGCTGGGGAAACAGCGAGCTGGAGAACTACACCAACAATATCGCCAACGCTCAGATCGTGGGCGATCCCGCCGCCACCGATGGTTCTTCCCTCGCCATTATTTCCATCGACACCAACCCGGTCAGCACGGTTTACAACACGGTCGGCCGATATACCTCGGCCCGCATTAACAGCGCGGGAAAACAATCTTTTCAATACGGCTGGATGGAAGCGAACATCAAAGTGCCTTACGGCCAGGGCATTTGGCCCGCTTACTGGATGTTGGGAACGAATATCGGAAGTGTGGGGTGGCCCGCTTGCGGAGAGACGGACATCATGGAACAGATCGGTAGTTTGGCGTATCAGGGAAGGAATTACGGGTCTCTTCACTCGCCGGGTTACAATTCCAGCAGCAACATTTATAACCTTCCGGCCGGGCAGTATTTCAAGAACGCCTATCACACTTTTTCTGTTTTGTGGCAGGCGGACCAAGTCCAATTTTACGTGGACGACATTCTTTACGAGACGGAAACCAACGCCAATGTGACGGCGGCGGGCGGTACCTGGGCCTTCAACCACCCTTTTTTCTTTATTTTGAATTCGGCGGTCGGCGGCACTTTTCCGGGTAATCCGAACGGAACGACCTCTTTTCCCCAGACAATGTTGGTGGACTACGTGCGGGTTTACCAATATGCGGGTCCTACTTTTACGCCCACGACCACTGCCACGCCTACCGTGACACCGACGCCCGCCGCGACTTTACGGGTGAACTGCGGCGGACCCGCCTATACCGACAGCCTAGGCAAACTTTGGTCGGCGGATGCGGAGTACACTGGTGGCACGGCCGCTTCCACCACGAATAGCATTACGGGCACAAGCGATCCGACCTTGTATAAGACGGAACGTTATGGAAGCACGATAACTTATACCTTCACGGTACTGCCGGGCAGCTACCAGGTGACTTTGAAATTCGCGGAGATCTATTGGACCGCCGTAGGGAAACGTATATTCAATGTTTCCATCAATGGAAACCCTGTATTGACTAACTTTGATATTTTCGCTGATGCCGGCGGGGTATACATCGCCGATGACAAGGTGTTCCATGGCATCTCGCCCGATGGAAGTTCTCATATCGTGGTCCAATTCACGGCCGGTAGTGCCGACGTGCCCAAGGTCTCGGCGATCGAGGTGCTTCCCGAACCAGCGACCCCCACACCCACAGCCACATCTACACCCACTTCTACACCCATAAACACGCCTACCATCACAGCGACAACCTCGCCCACTGCCACACCCACTTCGACACCAGTTATCGTTGGTAAAACGATACTCGGGCCCAATCCGGTCGTGGATGGAAGGTCCTCGGTCGATCTTTGGATACCCTTACCCGCGGCCCCGGCGGATATTCACGTGAGAATATTTACCCTGGCTTTTCGGTTAGTCCGGGACCTGAAGTTTGACCATGTGTCGTCCGGAAGCCTGCCCCTGGCGGTGGACCTTCATGACAAGGCGGGAGCGGCCTTTGCCAACGGGCTTTATTATGTGAAGGTCGAGGGTTCTACTGACCCATCCGCTACCAAGCTTTTAATCCTTCGTTAACTTCCCACCTTATTTTTAATGCACCATGAATTGGTAGATAAAATGGCACTCAAACTTCTTGATGGCGAGATTAAAGAGGGACAAACTGTGAAGGTCGATGCGGGTAAAAGCGACCAGTTATTTATAACTTCTAAATAATAAAAAGGAGATTTTATGAAGATAGCAATTGTGATTTGTCGAACTCTAATGGGTTTGGGTTTCACTGTTTTTGGGCTCAATATTCTCCATTCCTTTATGCCTGCTCCGACACCGCCGGAAGGCTCATTGGTTGCGCAATTTTTTGCGGTCATGGTCCCAACTCATTGGATGACGCTCGTAGGTGTTGTGCAATTGTTGGGTGGGCTGCTCGTGTTATTCGGTCGAACCGCCCCATTGGGGCTGGTTTTGTTGGGACCCATTCTCGTGAACATTTTAGCTTTCCATATTTGTATAGAAGGCGGTCAGGGAATCGCGCCCGGTCTGGTATTTTCCGCATTCGAGATCTTTCTTATTTACGCCTACCGCGGTTACTTTCGCGCTATTTTTACGGTCAACGCTTCACCGACTCGATGACGTGTCATTAGTCTCTTAGACGCGGTGTGGTTATCGCTGGAGTCTTTAAGAAGGGATGATCGTTGAAAACACGGATCTACTTTATCCTCTTAGGAATGTTCCTTTTGTCCACCAGCGCTAACGCCAAACTTCGCCTGCCGGCTTTGATCGGCGACCACATGGTCCTTCAGCAGGGCCAACCGGCGGTCATTTGGGGCTGGGCCGAGAAAGGGCAGTTGGTCATTGTTTCCCTCGCGGGGCAAACCGCGTCCGCGACCGCCGATGCCAAAGGCTCCTGGAAAGTCACGCTCCCGGACCTCAAGGCGGGCGGGCCTTATGAGATGACCATCATGCGTGGGGAAACCGTTGTCCTTCACGACATACCGAAGAAGGCGGGCGAGCCTCATGAAATGAACATTAAGAGCGGTGAATTTGTGCTCGCTCAATACGGTTCGTCTCTCAAGATCGGGGAAACCCTCACCGTTCACGACGTACTCGTGGGCGAGGTCTGGGTGTGTTCCGGCCAATCGAATATGGAATTCACCACGAACCATACGCACGACGCCAAGAAAGAGATCCCCAAAGCCAAATTCTCCAAGATCCGTTTTTTCACTGTGCAAAGGTCGGCCGTCTTTTCCCCCAAGGATGATGTGGTCGGTTCCTGGCAAGTCTGTACTCCCGATACTGTTCAAGGGTTTTCCGCCGTCGCCTATCACTTCGGCAAAAACCTCCACCACGCCTTGAAAACGCCCGTGGGGCTCATCGCCAGCGATTGGGGCGGCACGCCCGCCGAGGTTTGGGTGCCGCGTAACGCGATGGAACAAGACCCGGTTTTTGCCGATCGGGCGAAGGCGGCAGGGGATGCCGAGAAGACCGATGTCTGGTTCAATGGAACGAAGGTCGATTTATCGGTGTCCGATATCCGGCTCATCCCGAAAGATAAGACGCAAAAAGAACTCACGGTGGCGATGAAGGCTCAGTCTTCGCCGGACAAAACAACTCTCGGCGGGGCCTGGACGGTGGTCAACGACACCACCTCGAAAGTTTCTTACGAGACCGCGGGAAATTCTCATTCTGGTTCCGGTCCGGCGGGGCATTTTACCGGAAAGGTCATGGGAGGTGGATGGGGTAGCTGCTCCACGTCCTTCTCCGCCGACGGCAAGCCCGTCAACCTCAGCGGCTATGAAGCCATCGAGTTTTACGTGAAAGGGAAGGGTCGTTTCGAGATGCTCTTGGGCCAACCTTCTATCACCGACTCCGACAACTACGGGTCCGATTTCTTTGACGTCTCTTCAGACTGGAAACTCGTCCATGTCCCTATTGAAAAACTCAAGCAAGGCGGCTGGGGAGTGCTCAAACCCTTCACGCCCGATCAGATCCAATCGCTGGTGTTCCTCGTCCAGGTTCCCTATGCCCCCGAGGTGCCTTCCGTCAATTACAACGGCATGATCGCGCCCCTGACGCCCTATCCCATCCGGGGCGTCATCTGGTATCAGGGTGAAACCAACACGTCCCGGCCTGGCGAGTATCACGCGGTTCTTTCTACTTTGATCAAGGGCTGGCGCCAAAGCTGGGGCGAAGGGGACTTTCCTTTCTTGATCGTCCAATTGCCGAATTACCTGCCAGTCCAACCCGAACCTTCCGAAAGCGCCTGGGCAGAACTTCGCGAGGGCCAACTGCAAACCCTGGCATTGCCTCACACGGGCCTGACCACCACCATCGACCTGGGAGAAGCCGACAATATCCATCCCAGGAACAAGACGGATGTCGGCAAACGACTGGCCTTGTGCGCTCTTGGGGTGGCTTATGACAAGCGTACGGTTTATATGGGACCGCTCTTTGATTCACTCACCGTAAAGAAGGGGAAGGTGGTTCTCCATTTCAAGCAAGTGGGCAAAGGCTTAAAGGCTAAGGGCAGGACTCTCAATGGGTTCGCGCTCGCGGGTGCGGACCAAAAGTTCCATTGGGCGAAAGCCAAGAACGCGGGAAAGACTGTTGAGGTTTGGAGCGACGAGGTGAAACAACCTGTCGAGGTGCGTTATGCCTGGGCCGATAACCCGGTCTGCAATCTTTACAATCAAGAAGGCCTACCGGCTTCTCCCTTTAGGGCGAAGATCGGCGCTGAAGGAACAACCGAAACGAAATAGTAATTCAAAGGGTCGGGTTATTTTTAATCAAAGTATAAAATGTAGGCTTGGACCCCTTGTTTTATAGGCTTGTCTCAGGTATCCATTTTTTCGGGGGAAGTCCAGCCCGACCTCTTTATTTCACGAAAGATCTAAAATGACAAAAAGATCCGCACTTTTTTGGCTAACGGCCCTCGCACCGGTCCTTTTGACATTCCTTTTTTTCCTGCCGGTCCTCCAGAACAACTTCGTTAATTTGGATGACAATCTTTACATTTTTGATAATCCCATCGGTTTCTCTTTGACCCTCGGCTTCTTCCGCTGGTGCTTCACCTCTTTTTATCTGGGTAACTGGATACCGCTGGCCTGGATCAGTTTGGCGGTCGATCACGCGGTGGGGGGCTTTAACCCATTCGTTTACCATTTGCACAACCTGGTCTTGCATCTCCTGAATACCCTGCTGGTCTTCTTCCTGGTACTCCAGCTTTTGAACAAGGCCGGTCAAAAGGATGGCGGAGCCGAGAATGAAACGCCCGCATGGGCGGTTTCGGCGGCTTTTTTCACCGCGATCCTGTTCGGGCTCCATCCGCTTCATGTGGAATCGGTGGCCTGGGCCAATGAGCAAAGGGACCTGCTTTGCGGTTCTTTTTATCTTTTAAGCCTTATTTTCTATCTCGAAAGTTTTTCCAAAGCGGGGGGGAAAAAATGGTTTTACGCCAGCCTGGGCAGTTTCGCCTTGGCGTTGATGTCCAAACCCATGGCGGTCAGCCTACCCTTGGTGCTGTTGCTGCTGGATGTTTGGCCCCTGCGGCGTTCACGTCCGGGAAATCGGGGAAAACTGCTGGCCGAAAAATCGGCGTTTTTTATTTTAGCCATGATGGACGGAGTGGCCACTGCTCTGGCCCAAATGGGCGCCAAGTACATGCAGATGAACAAAGTTCTGCCGCTGGATTACCGCGTCATGAACGCTTTCCAGTCCCTTGTCCTTTACCTTCGGAAAATGATCTGGCCTTCGGGGCTTCATCCCTTTTATCCCTTTGAAAAGGGTTTTCCCGTCGATACCCCGGCCCATTGGGCCTCGATCTTCCTCGTGCTGGGGATCAGCGGACTTTGCTTTTACCGGCGGCGGCAGGATCCCTGGCTGGCGATGGCCTGGCTTTATTACGTCCTCGCGTTGGGGCCGGTGCTGGGGCTGATGCAAACAGGCGGCCAGGCGTCGGCGGACCGTTTCACGTATTTACCCAGCCTGGCGCCTTTTCTTTTGTTCTCGGCGGCCCTGTCCCATTTCCTGTTCCGCAGCCGCGCTGCGGTCTGGATCATGGGGCTGATCCTGGCGGCGGGCCTCGGTATTTTGACGAACCGCCAGCTGGCGGTTTGGCACGACGATATCACCTTTTTCGAGGATATCAATCAGTTCGCCCCGGATGTTCCCGGCACCTATCACGTCTTTTTGTCGCAAGCCTACCAGCGCGCGGGACGGCTGAAGGACGCGCTGAGGGAATCGCAAAAGGCGGTTGCGTGCGATCCTGGAAACCCCGTATTGCGGTTCAAGAACGGGTCCGTGCTGCTGAACCTGGGCCGGAACGATGAGGCTATTGGGGAGTTCCAAGAAGTCCTCCGGCTTGATGCCGGTCATGCCTTGGAAAATGTGACCATAGCGGCAAAACCGACCGTGAATTCGACCGAAAAAGAAAATGTTCAGAAATTAAAGTTAAAGGTCCTTTCGCGCGTGAATTTAGCCACGGCTTATGGACGAAAAGGGATGAAAAAAGAAGCCCTCGAAGAACTGGAATCGGCCGTCCAGATGGATCCACATTGCGACATGGCTTACCGGGACTTGGGAATTCTCTATCGAAGCGAGAAAAAATACTCAAAGGCGGAACG
>CAYXYA010000070.1:0-4364 GCA_964469185.1 uncultured bacterium
TCGTCTCAGCGGCGGCGGCTATTCTCGGCGGCGGGGTGGCCACCGGCGCGGTGCCGATCTGGCTGCATGAGATTTTTATATGGATGGCCCTGGTGCTGAACGTCCGGTCCCTGTGGATCTCCTATAAGGTCGTTGTGGAGAACGTGAACGCCATCCATCGGATAAACGCGGAGGTCCGATCCCTCAGGCGGGAAGGAAAACTTCCACCGCCTTCTCCGGCGCCAGTTCCTGTTGAGTCGGCTGTCCCCAGGTCTTCCGCTAATCGGACCGCGAATTATTATTTTTTGGCCGCGGCGGTTTGGGTTCCTTATCTCTATATGAAGGTCTCTTTGGGAAGCCGGACTTTTCCTTTTTGGCCCTTTTTGGCGGGAAGCGCCCTGCTTTTGATCCTCGGCTTCATCGGTTCCCGAAAGACTTCCGGGTTTTGAACCGAGTTTTTTATTCTGACCCATAAATAAATAAGCTAAAATACCGCCCTTGTCCCATTTCCTTTAAATAAAGGATGAAATGTGGGACGATGCCGTGCTTTTGAAAACGACGAATCAATAAGGCGCATCAATGACGTTCCCCAAAAAATATTTCATTTCGCTCTCTCTTTTCGCTCTCGCGATCGGATATTCCGGTCAGGCTTTCGCCGATGAGGAGAATCCCAGCGATTATATCCACGCGCGGACTTATTTCGGCCTCGTCGGGACCTTGATCAGCGTCAACCCGAACGGTTTGTTCACGGGTCTTAATTATTCCCGCGTCGATAAACCCGCCTATGAGATCACCCTGATCCCATCCCTGGCCCAGGCCGTCGGGTTGGGAGCTTTGGCCGGTCACCGCGAAGGGACTTACGCGATCGAGGTGAGTTACTGGCAATCGGTCCACACCGCGAGTTTTGGACCGGGAGTCGTCACTTTCAGTAATGGAAACGCGGTCACGTTTGCTACGCCTTATCAAGGCACGGCGGTCTACAACTCCGTTAATTTGGATATGAAGAGGTATATTTTAACGGACCTGCCGATCCAACCCTTTTTGGATATGGGCATAAGTTTTCCCTGGATCGACCTGAATAATGTTGACGTGGATGTCTCGGGCAATATTGGGCCCGCGACATTTGCGGGTTTTGGTTTCAATCTGGGTATCGGTGTTGAGTATTATTTATCGCCGAATATTTCTTTCACGGCCGGCGCTTTCCAACGTTGGTCGAGTTTTGACGAGTTCAAAGGATTCCAGACGCAGTACAATCAATTGTCCTCATCCGCGGGTACCCCTTCCTATGACGGCAGCGGGTTGAATTTCACGGTGGGGACGACTTTTGGGTTCGAGTAATGTGAAAAGGTCCAGGAAGGTTTTGTAATGAAAAAGTTCATGATCGTCATTTTATTTGCGATGGTAGCGTTCAGCTCCGTGTTGTTGAACATCTCTTGTTCGAACAGCCCAACCGGCAACTTCCAAGCGCCGGTCTTGACCATTGTGGCCAACAATCCGACCAATACTTTCACTCCTACGCGAACTTTTACCATCACAGCCACAAACACATCAACCTCGACTCCGTTGAATACCGCGACATCCACTTATACGAGCACACCTACTTCGACCCCGTCCGATACAGCGACCAGTACCGCGACGAACACGGCGACCCCGACCCCTTAAATCCAGTCATCGTCCTGTGTTTTGGATCTGTCGTTTTTCCTGTTTGGTTATTAGGTAATAACGGGTTGGGCCGTTGATGAACTGGGAAAATCGAACTGGTTCAACATTTAGGCTTCGGTTATGATAAACGGGCTCTGTTGGCTTTAATTGAGAGCGGGACGAAGGGGAGTCGTATGAAGGTTTTTTTAAAATATTTTTTCATCCTTTTGTTGGTCTTGGTCGCCTTGAGACAGGTTGTCCAAGCGGGACAACAGATCTACTTGTCCGAGTCCCCTAACGGCCGGTACCGCGTACTGGTGGAGCAGGCGATCGCCCGCCGGGTCCAGGACCATATTTTCTTCCGCTATCCTCTCATCCTTCAAAACACCCATAATTCCAGCCGTCAATTCCGTATTTTGGACGGCTCGAGCCCTTTGATCAGCGAAACTCCAAAAGGTACCTTTCAATTGCATTGGGAGTCCGCTCGTTTTGATTGGTCCAAAGACAGCATGAAGCTGTTCATCCAATTGGAGGTCATCGAGGGAAGTTGGAAGACCTTTTTCGTCGACGTCAACAGCGGTCAAACCGTGGATGTCACCGCGGAGATCCAGAAAAACCTGGTCAGTAAAGTCGATTTTCATGACTGGGATTGCCAACAGCCGAAAGTTCAAGTGCTTCAATGGGTCGAACCCACCTTGGTTTTCATCAAACTGACAAGCATTTGCGGGAAGCATAAAGAAAAGGAGAACTCCAAGCTCTTTTATCAATCCGACTCGGTGTTGTTCGATACCGTTCAACAAAAGATAGTTTCCAATTGCATGGAATGCAAAGACGAGAAATCCCTGAAAAAGTTCAACAAGTATTACATATCCACGATCCCAACGCCGACGCCCGTTCCCGAAGAAACCCCTACCACCGAGTAAAAATAGAACCGTATTTTTTAGCCTTGTTTTAGAACCTGCCTAGCATGAGGTTCAGTTAAGATAAGTCATGATGTCCTCCTTCAACAAATCCAAAAAACGTTCTCATTCCGCGAAAAACCATCCTTGGTCGTTCTCTTTGTCTCCCGGAACCTTGTTCGCTTTGATCTACTTTCTGGCGCCTTTGCCTTGGCTCGGAAAGAATAGGCTCCTGGGTTTGGACGAATCCACCTATGCCGATATCGCGCTCGCCGAAGTTCGGGATCACCATTGGTTTCCGCTCTATTTTCAAGGTCATCCCTTTTGGGACAAGCCGCCGCTCCTTTTATGGCTTCAAGGCCTCGGGGTCGAGCTGTGGGGACCGCGCGAATTCTCATTGCGGATCTTTTCCGCCGTGGCCGGCGCCCTCTGTATTTATTTTGTTTATCAACTCGGCACCGTCTTGGGTAAAAGCCGTTGGGCCGGTGTCGTTTGCGTTTTGCTTATGGGGTTCCAAGAACATTTCATTCTTTACAGCCGCATCGCCAACCTGGATATGCCTTTGGTCTGCTGTTTGCTGGGCGCCTGGTGGCAAGTCACGAAGACGCTCAATTCCGCCGATCAAAATCCGGCGCGGAAGGATCTTTTGCTCGCGGGTCTGTGGATGGCCGCGGCGGTGTGGATCAAATCCTGGTTCGGCCTGATCCTGCTTCCTGCGGCGGGACTGGCGATTTTTTTACGCCGTTCTTTCCCTTTTTCTCATGTCATGATCCGTCTGGTCTTGCCGCCGTTGGTTTCGATACTGGTTTGGATCAATTTTTGCGGGCTTTATTTTGGAAAACCTTATTGGGATTGGGCGCTCGGTTTTGACCTGAGCCAACGGTTCCATAACGGGGGCTTCTCATCCCTCGCGAACGCTCAATATCATTGGCGGTTTTACGCGGTCCTTACTCAGGACGGCCTCGCTTTTTTATGGCCCTTTTTACCTTTGTGTTTTTTGCTTTGGATCCGGACGATCTTTGATCGACTCCAACGGCGTTCGTCCAATAGGACAGATGTCATTGGGCCCTCTTTTTTCTTTTACTATCTTTTTTTCATCCTGGTTTTCATCGCGACGCTCATTAATTATCTCCTACCCTTGGTTCCCGCGGCGGCGCTCAGCGCGGCGCTCCTTATCCGTTTCCGCGATGATGTGCGGGTCGCGGCGGCGGGGAGTCTAGCCGCCCTCCTGGGAGCGCTCAATGGTTTCTCGGGTTTCCAATGCGCGGCAGAGGTCTTTTGGGTCTCTTGGGGTCTTTGTGTTTTTTTGATCTTTCCCCGCGGTTGGGGGCTTTGGAAAGGATGGCTTACCGCCGCATTGACGGTGGCGATCATCGCCTCCGCATGGAATGCCCAAGCCTATTGGCAGAATCCGCCTGACCCTAACCGGGTCTGGGTGGCCGCGGTCTTGACTTATCCAGCGCGTTATCACAGAGAGCCTTTGCTTTTCGTGGGAGAACACACGGACGCGCGGGTGCTGGAGTTTTACAGCGATTACCAGGTGATCCCCATTTCGGGGAAACCCTTAAAAAGGCCGGCCGAGGCGCTTTTATTCCAGTATGGAAACGAGGCGGTTTATTTTCCGGCACTGAAAGCCGCTCCTCAAACCAGCCTTAATTCATCTAAAAACCCCCTTCAGAAATAGAAAACCCAGCCGTTAGGTAAACCAGAAGATAAGAGGGAGGCGTTCCATGAGTTCCGTTTCTTCCGTCGGTTCGGGCTTTGCCCCAATGGATTACAGTTCTTTATTGAGCGCGGCCGCTGGTACCGGGAGTTTTACTTCTGTTTTGAGCCAAGCCATGAAAG
>CAYXYA010000070.1:4374-8721 GCA_964469185.1 uncultured bacterium
CAATCCCCAGGAAAGAGCGCAGGTCGCTTTCGCTCAAACCCAATTCAGCAACCTCAACACGCTTTTCGCGATGGCCGACCCGACCACCAGTTATTCCAGTGGTTCTTCCTTGATGGGAATGGCGAGTCTCTTCGGCGGCGGCGGGCTTTTTAGCCTTCCATCTTGGGCTTCGGATGTCGAAAGGTTATTGGGCCCCGACTCCCTGGCTTCGCAGGCGATCAGCATCGACCGCCAGGCCTCCATCGCTTCCCAAACCCTCATGAACAACGCTTTGAGCTCGGTCGGTTCCGGGGTTGATTCGATTTTTTGATCCTCTCGTTTTAACATTAAGGCGCGATATCCTTCGGCTCTCCAAGGATTCCGCGCCTTTTTTATTTTTCCGATTAAACTAGAATGATCGATGGATCCTTATTCATGAGCCGCCGATCACCGGCGGCTTCTTTAGCCACTCGTTGCAGGAGAAACTTTTGTTCCAAAAAGATTATTGGGAAAGAAAATCGCTGGAAGACAGGAGGTCCCCCGAACATCCGGTGATCCGGCAATACGTCATGCCGAAGATCGCGAAGGTCCAAAAGCATATCTCGATCGACCGGCAAACCCGCCTATTGGATGTGGGTTGCGGCAACGGGTTCTTCTCTTATTACTTCGATACTATCTGCCGCACCGTGGGCGTAGACTTCTCCGAAAAGATGCTTTCTAAGAATCCCATTGCCCAAAAAGCGATCATGGATGCCGGTCATTTGTGTTTTCAGGACCTTTCTTTCGATGTCGTTTTTTGCCACGATCTTCTCCATCACGTGGACGATATGGACGCGGTGCTTCGGGAAATGAGGCGGGTCTCGCGAAAATATGTGGTGATCATGGAGCCGAACCGCGCGAATCCTCTCATGTTCCTTTTTTCGGCTTTAGTAAAGGAAGAAAGGAAAGCCCTGGCTTTTTCGATGGGCCACTTGAGGAATAAGCTTGAGCAGAATCGATTAAAGGTAATCAGCTCTTTTTCGCATGGGATGACCGTTCCCAACAAAACCCCCGCTTTTTTATTACCGCTGATGAAGTGCCTGGACTTTGAACAACCCTGGGGCATGACGAATATTCTCATCGCTGAGCGCCGGTCCTAACTACGCTTTGTCCCTGGCGGTTTGGATCTTATGAAGAAGTTCCCTCAAACTGATATCGGCCATGGAATCTATCCGTAGATCCGCGTGGTCCACCGGCAGGCGCTGGGTGACCGTGTTAGGGACCGCGACGCAAAAAACGCCGGCGGCCTGGGCGGCCCGGATGCCGTGAGGCGAATCCTCGAAAGCCAAAGCCCGTTGAGGCGCCACACCCATGGTGGTAAGGGTCAAGTTGTAGAGTTCGGGATGAGGTTTCACGTTCTCGACGTTGTTAGCGGTTCGGATAGAGTGGAAAATATCCGCGATGCCCAGGCGGCTCAAGTGGCCCATGATCCAATCCTGATTGGAACTGGAAGCCAAAGCCAGCGGGATCCTTATTTGCCGGGCCTCCTCGAAATAATCCAAAACTCCCGGGCGGGGCTTCATCGGCGTCAAAAGTTCCATGGACCTGGTGCGGTGGAGGCGGTCCAGCTTTTCCCGGTCCACAGGGAGACCGGTCTGAGATTCCAAATAACGATAAACGTCAAAGGCTTCATTGGAAGTGCCGATGCAGGCGGCCCACTTCTCCAGGGGCAGAACGGCTCCATGAGACTCAAAAGTCTCGGTCCAAGCCTGATAGATCACCGTTTCGGTATCCAGGATCAAACCGTCGAAATCAAAAATAAGAAGGTCCATGGGCGGCGATTGTACCAGCCCTTTTTCGCAATTAAAAGTGAAGGCGGGCTCCGGATATGAAAATAGATTCCTCGTTCCGCTGGATTGGGTAAACTAGGGTCGAAAACCACGAGTTGGAAAAGGAAACACACCTTGCATCTTTCCCAAGATCAAAGTCCTGTTGTGCTGGATGTGGAGAACATCTCACTTACTTTTGGCGGGCTGGTGGCGGTGGACGATCTTTCCCTGGTATTGCATGAAGGGGAGTTGGCGGGGCTCATCGGGCCCAACGGCGCGGGAAAAACCACCGTGTTCAATATCCTTTCGGGAATTTACCGGCCGCAAGAAGGGGATGTCAGGGTCAACGGACATTCGGTACTGGGCATGAGGCCGCACGAGATCCTTCACCGCGGGCTGGTCCGCACTTTCCAAAATATCCGCCTCTTCAAGGAACTGACGGTCGAGACGAACATCCAGGTGGCTTTTCATCACGCTTATCCCTACGGTGTCGGCGCCGCGTTGGCTCAAACCCGGAAATATGGAGAGGCGGAGGGAATTTTTCGGGACGAAACCGAAAGGCTGATGGGTGTGTTGGAACTTTCCCACCGCCGCGGAGCGCTGGCGGGGGCCTTGCCTTATGGCGATCAGAAAAAACTCGAGATCGCCCGGGCCCTGGCGACCGGCGCGAGAATTTTGCTTTTAGACGAGCCTGCCGCGGGAATGAACCCACAGGAATCCCATTGGTTGATGCAGGTGGTCCAACGGGTCCGAAAAGAATTCAATTTGTCCGTTCTCCTCATCGAGCATGACATGAAGGTCGTTATGGGTATTTGCGAGAAGATCTACGTGATGGACCACGGGATCAAGATCGCCGAGGGGTCGCCGCATGAGATCCAACAGGACCCCAAAGTGATCGAGGCTTATTTAGGCATTAAAAAGAAATGAAAATATCCAATTTTAAAGGTTTTTCTTGAACGCTATTGCAAAGCTTAAAGATAAGTTAAGTCAGTATCAAAATCTTAAATATGAGGAAGATTCTTTTAGAATTTCTGTTCCGAAAATCAAAGATGATGGTTTTTGTGTTGATTTGATTGAAGAAGGAAATGAACTCGTTGTTTATTTTGAAGGTTGGCATGAACATTTTGATAATGAGTTTGATGCTTTTAACTGTTTTCTTTGGGGATTGAGTCTCAATTCGCGACTGAAAGTTTTAAGCAGAGGAACATTTGATTACAAATGGATTTTGGAAATGAAAATGAATGAATTGTGGTCTAACCAAGGCACGACTGGTTTAATTTTTTTTCCATTTTGGAAAGAAAAACGAGAAAGAATTTTAAAAAATGATCACATAAATCTCGAGAAGCGAGATTTAAAAAAATGAGTGAAAATATTCTTGAGATTAAAAATTTAAGTGTTTATTACGACGCTGTTCAAGCTTTACGAGGCGTCAGTCTTCAAGTGCCGCGAGGATCGATCATCTGTTTGATCGGCGCCAACGGAGCGGGGAAGTCCACAGTGCTTCGGGCCATCTCGGGACTCAAACGGCCCGCTTCGGGCGAGATATTATTCCGCTCCAAATCCATCGCCGCGATAGAGCCGCACGAACTGGTGAGATTGGGCATCGTGCAAAGCCCCGAAGGCCGGGGAGTCTTCCCCAATCTTTCTATTGAAGAGAATTTGGACCTGGGCGCTTATGTCCGCCATGACTACGCTGAGATCAAAAAGGACCTCGAACGCGTTTACGCGCTTTTCCCCCGGCTCCAGGAGAGAACAAAACAATTGGCGGGTACTCTCTCCGGCGGAGAACAGCAAATGCTGGCGATAGGCCGAGCTTTGATGGCGCGTCCTGAACTTTTATTGTTGGATGAGCCTTCGTTGGGGCTGGCTCCGCAAGTGATCGAGTTGATCTTTGAGACCATCGAAAAGATCAACCTAGAGGGTACGACGATACTGTTGGTAGAACAGAACGCTCAATTGGCACTAGAGACTTCGAGTTACGCTTATGTGCTTGAGACAGGCAGTATCCTTCTGGAGGGAGAGGCCTCCAAGGTCTTGAACGATCCTCGGGTGAAAGAAGCTTATTTGGGAGAAACGGCCTGATGAGTTGTTTTTCGTGATTTTTCGCTCGTTTTCTGATTAGTTTTATATGCCTTTTTTGAAAAACAATCATTAAACTCGAACCATCGTTTTTGTCAGAAGAACAAGTTTTTGATCAAATCCATTTCAGTGGAGGCACCATGAGAAAGATCGTTTTGTTGGTTTTGTTTTTGGCGTTGAACGGGTCAGCTTTTGCCGCCGCGACTTCTCAACAATATTTGGACGCGGGAAACCAGCTTTACAAGGCAAAAGACTTTAACAAAGCCATCCAATACTACAAGGCTGCTGTTCAGGTCGACCCCAATAATGCCGCCGCGCACCAAAGTTTAGGAAGCGCCTATTATGGTTTGGGTCAAAAAGCCGACGCTCTCGCAGAGTATCAAAAAGCGCTCGCGATCAATCCCAATAATCCCCAGCTCAGCTCCTTTGTCCAAACTTTACAAGGTCAGGTCGGTTCTAATCCATCAACATCCTCCATGAC
>CAYXYA010000071.1:0-8693 GCA_964469185.1 uncultured bacterium
CCTATCACCGCCGCGGTCATTTTGACCACGTGGAAGACGGCCCACAAAAGGGCGATGCCGCTGGTGGCGACGCCGACCTGGGAGAGACGTACCAGTAAAAAGGCGTCAGTGGAG
The DNA here is from genome assembly GCA_964469185.1 of uncultured bacterium. Classification (GTDB taxonomy): domain Bacteria; phylum Oederibacteriota; class Muellerivitia; order Muellerivitales; family Muellerivitaceae; genus CAYXYA01. Next base: position 115 of record CAYXYA010000071.1, read on the forward strand.
CAGCCCAGGGTGAAGACGAGAAGCGCAAGTAGAAGGTACTTAAAGTTCGGTCCGAATTTTTTCCAATCTTTTACGAGTTCCAGTTTTTTCCCCTGGATAGGTACGCGGGAGGAAGTCTCCTCTTTGACCCCGAAAACGAGCGTGGTCCAGGCCAAGAGGGCCGGGACGGCTGAGAACAAGATGACCTGCCGCATGTTCAGGCCGAAATAAGCCGAAAGAAGAACGAAGGTCACCAGCGGTCCGATGACCGCTCCCGCGTGGTCCATCGCTTGATGAAGCCCGAAGGATGCTCCACGGTTCTCGGGCGTCGTGATATCCGCGATGAGCGCGTCGCGGGGGGAAGAACGGATACCTTTACCCATCCGGTCGATGAAGCGGAGGATCAAAACGACGGGCCAGACGGTCGCCAGACCGATGAAGGGCCTAAAAAAACTCGAAAGACTGTATCCCAGGACCACCAGGGGTTTGCGTTTGGAAAGCCGGTCGGCCCAGAAACCCGAAAAAACTTTCAATAGCGAGGCGGTAGACTCCGCCACTCCCTCGATGATGCCCAGGGCCGCCGGTCCGGTGCCTAAGACTTGGGATAAAAAAATAGGAAGGATAGGAAAGAACATTTCGGTGGAAGCGTCCGTGAAGAGGCTGACCAGACCGAGAAGGATGACGGCTTTGGGGATCTTTTTCATGACGGGATTTTAAACAAAAATGAGCCTGAAGTGAGCTAATTCAGATAAAAGAAAAGCTCCGCCTGTATTTTTGTTCATATCAATACATCAGCCACGCCATCACCATCAGAGTGTTGTTATCTGCCGCATTGCGGCCCGCGCCGTCGTAATTGGTCGCGGCTCCGTCGAACTTGTCATACAGGGTGTATTGCAGGGAGAATTTCGTGTTGTACCAAGGTAAGTAATTCACCTCTAAAACCCAACCCGTACTGTCAGGAATGTTGGGCATGGCGGCGTAAAGACCGGTATCGGCGGAACCGTTCGTGGCGAAATAACCGAGAGTCGCTCCAATTGCCCGGTCGTAGTAATAAGTGGCGTCTGCCCGGACGGTCGTGAAGGTGTCCGTCAAATTGGCCGGACCCAAGGCCGCTGGTTGGGAATAGCTCCATTTCTGATTCTCCCAGATGCAATTACCCTTGATCGTGAACATGTGTTCTTTGCCTACGAGTTGGAGTTGAACGTCGCCTCCAATATCGGAAATATCGTCCTGGGCATAAAGCGAAGGGTCCTGTCCATCCGGATAAGTGCGAGCATCCATTCCAAAAGTCCCGATCTCAAAAGAGTTCGTCTCGAAATCCTTCGTGAAAGCGAACCGCCAATAAGGGGCGAAGCCCTGGATATCAGCTGAAGTCGGGCCTCCCTGTGGAGCGGTTCGATACCCGGAAAATTCCGCGTACAGCACTTGGTTCCAGAAGGCGTAAAGACCCAAGCCTCCAACGCTTCCCCCGGCGCTCTCGATCATGCTGGCGGCGGAGGGTGTGATGGCTGTGTTGCCTCCCGAGTAAGGGAAACCCCAAGCAGGGGTGGTATTGAAAATATCCTGGACCGTTGGGTTGTTGTTGGCGGTCAAACCCACGATCAACTCAGTTTCCCCGAGTTGGATGCTATCCGCGAATCTAACGTCGGTGTTATCCATCGCGAAGGCGCCTGAGGCGGAATCGTAGGTGATTTGAACGAAGGCTCCCATTTTCGGCGAGATGGAACCGGCGTAGAACAGGCTGAACTGGGAAGGGAATTCCAGTGAACCGTTCTTATCGGAGCCGTTGGATGCGGCGGTGCCGGCGGCGGGAGGATTTTGGGTAAAGGTGTCAGCGATCTCGATCATGGCCGCTAATGGCGGCGAGTCATTGATGGCGAACCGTGTGGTGCCGTCAGCTGTCTCTTCCTTCAATTTTTTTGTGTTATTCAAGACATATCCGTTCAGCTTGAAAGACCGTCCAAAGGAGGTCAATTCGGGAAAAACCGTATGGCAGATGGCGCAGGACATCCCAGTTTGTCGTGCGAAGCTGGGAACCGCTTGAGCTTCTTTCGCGGCGTTTAATATAAAGAGAACCGCCAAGATCCATATTCCATTTTTTCTATTTTTTTTAATTTTTAACATTTTTTACTCCTTTAGATTTTTTTGATATGGCTTTTACGGGTGTTGCCGCTAAGCCGTTGCGGATGGATTTGACATAGGCGGCCAAGGCCTGAAGATCTTCCGCCCCTAGACTCTCTTTCCAACTGGGCATAGCGGAATTAGGGATTCCATCACCGATGGTTTTTAGGATCTGCTCATAAGATTCACCAAATTTGAAAGCGTCTTTTCGAAAGTTACGGGGTTTTGGATTCAGACTAGCCGACGCGGATCCTTTGCCGTCGCCATTCGGCCCGTGGCAAATCACGCAGGCGGTCTTGAATAACTTTTGACCCTTGGAAATCAACGCCGGGTTTAAAGGCGAATCTGCCGCCCAAACAAAGGTATTTAAAAACAAATTCAGGGCAGTCGCGAGAATCACTGCCCTTGCAAACCAAATATTATTTATGTTCGGGAAATGTTTTAACATCACAGCCTTCTCCCTTTGAACGCTTTTCTCGGAACCATATTGGAGAACTTACTTAATAGGCAATAATATAGGAATGAATGAACGGGAATTCAGCTTTTAAAAGAAAAATCATTCAAGGGGTTTTAAAACTGGACAATTAAGGAAGTTTAAAAGTTAAGCGCCTTCGGAACGGCTCTGGCAGGCGATACAGCGCGTGGCCCAGGGAATGGCCTTCAGGCGCGGCATCGGGATGGTCTTTTCGCAGACTTCGCATTCGCCGTAGTTGCCCTGCTCCAGGCGCAAGATCGCCCGTTCGATGCGGTCCAACTCGATCCGGTCGTTCTCCATCAAGGTGACGGATAAATGCTGGTTCAGCTCGCCCGAACCATGGTCGGCCATATCGCCCGGCATGTTCTGGTTGTCGGCGATGTCATCGCGGAGGTCCTGCTCCAGATGGTTGACCTGGCCTGTGATCTCGTTGCGGCGTTTTTGCAGATTGGCCAAGAGGGGTTTGAAAGCGGAATCGATCCTGACCCTCTTCGGGACGGCTCTTTGTACGACCACGGGTTTCATTTTAATGGGTTTGGGAGGGGCTTTCCTGATGAGGAACTTTTTGGTGGCTTTCTTAGCGGGTGATTTCTTGGGTGATTTTTTCTTGGTCTTGGCCATAAATTCCTCCAAATTTCCTGGGGATCAACAGGCGTCGAACGGAAGGCGTTGAAAAGGATAGAAGAATATCGGCGCATCGAAGGGCTGTCAAGAGTAAAGGAAGACGGCCGCTATCCATATAAGGTTAGGGTTTGGGCCTGAGGATGCAAGAGGGAAAATTTACTTTTTATTTTGAGCTGGAATTTATCCTGGATGGGACAAGTGTCTTTTTTTGTCTGCGTTTGCCTGATTTTTAACGGTTTTAATTTGTCTGACAGTTTTTATCCTTTTCGGTAACATGAGACTTATGGAAATTTTCCTCCTGCGTCTCGACCGAATTGGCGATTTTATACTGGGTATTCCCTCTTACCGCGCTTTGCGGCAGGCGTACCCGAACGACCGCGTTACTGTCGTGGTCCCTTCCTTCATGACGGAATTGGCCAAGGCTTGCCCTTATTTTGACGAGGTTTACATTTATGACGCGCTCTGGCTCTTGCCCGATCAAAAGTCTCTCGACCGATGGAAGTCGGCCTGGAAGCTGGTTCAATTCCTTCGTTCCAAAAAGATCGACCTGATCTTTAATTTCCGCTACCAAAGCCGGCTCGACCCTTTGGTCACTGGGCTCTCCGGCGCTAAAAGGCGGGTAGGGTACGACCTTGGATGGGTCAGCCGTTTCTTGACCCAGGCGGTGGAACAGCCGCCCGCGGGTTTGCATCAAGTCGAACGGAACCTTCATTTGCTCCAGTCCCTCGGCATTGTTTCGCATGACAGCGACCTGGAAATATGGCCGAGCGACCGCGACCGGAAGATCGCCGAGGGCCACATTCCCGAGCAGGAGCCATTGCCCAATGTGCCACGCATCGCGGTGCATGTAGGGGCGGTGACACCGGCCAAGCGGTGGTTGGAGGAGAGTTTCGCGGCGCTTCTGCATGAGCTTCACGCGAACACCCAGGCGGAACTTTACGTTTTCGGCGGGGAACAGGACCTGGGATTCGCCCATGAGGTGATGGACGGTCTGGAATGTCCCGTGATCAATCTGGTGGGGAAGGCGTCCCTTTTGGAAATGGCCGCTTTGATCCGCCATTGCAATCTCTTTATCGGATGCGATTCCGGCGCTACCCATGTGGCGGCGGCTAGCGGTGTGCCGGTGCTCAGTCTCTTTTCGGCCGCGAACGAGGTGGAGGTTTGGAAACCCTGGGGTTCAAAAGTGAAAGTGATGACCCAACATCCTTCTTGTTCTCCCTGCCTGAGTTATGAGTGCAAAAGGGACGACGGTTATTTCTGCATGGCGGAGATCCGGGTCGAAGCGGTGGTGGAGGAAGTGAAGTCTATGCTGGCTGATCAGCGGATATGAAGTATTTTAAATTCGTTTTAGCCCTGTTGTTCTTATTGTCTTTAACGCCAGGGGTTTGGGCGGCGGAGGAGGATGAGGAGGACGATACCGCGCCTCCTCCGGACATTTTGGAATCCACAAATTTGTTTCCCGTGATCGCTACCAACTCCGATTTTTGGGGGACGAAGTATTTCATCAACGGCGAACTGGTCGAGGATCGTAAGATTCTGGAAGAAACCGTTCTGGCGCTGGGCGATCCCGACGTGACCCGGCTGATCCGGTCGTCGCAGGATAACGCCTCGGTCGGATCGGTCATCCTTATCGGCTCTCTCGGAACGGGGGTCACGGGGTTCTTGATCTCCTTGAGCTCGGATAATAAGGACGCGGCTGGCGGGAATTTGATGCTGGGTGGGGCCGCTTTTTGCCTGGTAGGAGGTTTTTTCTACCAGTTGTCCAGGAACGATTTGCGCGACGCGGTGCAAAGGTATGACAAGGTCATTCCGGAAAAAAATGATATTTCACTTTTCTATATGCCGGAGCATCAACTGACGGGGCTGGCTTTCGTTCAGAGGTTCTAAGAATCCTTCTCGATGAACCGATAGGCTTCGGTTTCGGTCAAAAACCGCCACTTGGCGGATTCCACATCCAGCTTCAAGTTCCCGATTTGAAACCGCTTTAACTCCAGTACCTTCAAGGGCGTTTTGAACTTCTCATCTTTAAGCGTCCCGAACATCCTGCGGATGTGGCGGTTCTTGCCTTCGTCCAATTCCACTTCCAGTTTTGTCTTGGGCCCGACACCACCCGTGATGTGGATGTTGACGGCCTTGAGTCGATCTTCGCCAACCTTCACACCTTCCAACATTTTCACGATGTGTTCTGGCGTTACATGACCCCGAACCCAAACTCCATAGATCTTATGGCATGAACCCGGGCGGGTGAGTTTGTCGGCCAACTTGCTGTCCTGGGTGAACAAAAGAAGGCCCTTGGAGTCCATATCCAGCCGCCCGATTGGCATCCAAAGTTCCGCATAAGCCCATTCGGGTAAAAGGTCGTAGACGGTCTTGCGGTTTTTCTCATCGGAGCGCGTGACGACATAGCCTTTGGGTTTGTTGAGCATCAAAAGCCGGTGGGCGCCGGAGGGGGACGTCATTTGGTCTGGGCGTCCAGTTTGACGGACTTGATGATCTGGTCGGCCATGACGCCGTACCTTTGTTCGTCGCCGTAGACCACGACAACGTTGATCAACTGGCCTGGTCGAATGACGATCAGGTTGGAGAAGTGAACGGGGTCGTAAACGTATTCATAACTTCCAGTCAAAAGGGTCGCGGGTCTGCCGGAACAGACGAAGGGCGTGATCTTATATTGAAGTTTGCGGTTGATGGTCTTGTTGAGCGACTTCAAGTAATTGTCCACGACCAACTGGGATTTCAAGGCCATTTTGCGGTCCGATGATATGTAGGAAGAGGCGTTGACCATGAAGAGGGTGTCGGGCAGCGCGGCCCGACCCGTCAACCACTTGCCCGCGGCGACCTTGCCGTGTGTCACTTCTTTTTGAGTGAACGCCAGGGGATAAGGACAATCGACCGAAAAGTGGAATTCTTCCGAGGGATAACTTTTCCAGTTGGGCGGCGGCGCGAAGATGGACATCTGCACACAGCCTGTCAGAGCTAAAAAACTCAACGATAAAAGAATGGTGAAAGATTTCACGCGTTCATCCTGTCCTTGAAAATTCTCTCCGCCGCGGCTTCGCCCGAGGCGATGCAGTCGGGAATTCCTACGCCCTTGAAGCCGTTGCCGGCCAGGTAGAGCCCCTTGATCTCTGAGGCTTTTTGCTCCAACCGCGCGGCCTGGCTCACGTGACCCGGCTTGAAGTAGGACATTGCGGATCTGAAAACGGCCAGATGCCGGAGGATAGGCTCGCTCTTCAACCGTAGGACAGGGCCGAGTTCAGCTAGGACACTTTGAATGACCTCGTTCTCTCCCGATGCCCTGGCTAAACGGACGGCCTCGGCTCCCAGGAAAGCCCGGATAAGCACATAGCCGTGAGGCGCGCGGCCGAAGAATTTTTGGCTGGAGAAGGTACAACCCAACACCAGGCTTTTTTCACGGGCGGGAACGACGAAACCGAAACCATCGAGCGGATGGTCGACATCCTCGCGGCGAAAGCCCAGGTTCAAGGTCGCGGAATCGTGCGCGGGAATTCCCTCTAAAAGTTTCCCGAATTCCTTATCCAGGTGGCCGATCAAGGGGATCATCTTGGAAGGCTGAAGGGCCAGGACCACCGCGTCCGATTCCTGCGAACGGTCGTTGATCTCGGTGATCCAAGTGTTGTTGTCGTTGGTTTTCAAGCTTTGCACCGGGGAATTCAGCCATAGGGTTTCGGTGGGGATCTTGCGGACGAGAGCGTCGGTCAGGGTCTGCATCCCCTTTTGCAAAGTGACGAAGAGGGAATAACGGGCGCCCGAAACCTGGGCCTGGGTGTTCAAGCGGCGTGCGGCCATGGCCTTGAGGAGCGAACCGTACTTGAGTTCCATTTCCTTGAAGCGGGGCATGCAGGCGTTCAGGCTCAGGTCGTCGGGGTCCGCGTTGTAAACGCCGCCGATCAGGGGCTGCGCGAGGGCGGCCAGTACTTCGTTCCCCAGACGCCTCCGAACGAAAGCACCGACGCTTTCATCCTGCGGGTCCCGGCGGACGGAGATGAAAGGTTCCAAAGCGGCTCGAATTTTCCCCAAGGGGGATAAAAGCGGGGTGGTCATGAGAGGCATAAGCTTTGAGGGCGCTAAAAGATAAAAACCCTCGGGGATGGGATGAAGCCTGTCGCCTTTCAGAATAAAGGACTGCTTTAAGTCGCTGTTGGTGCGCATGAGCTGCCATTCCATCTCGAGCCGCTTGACCAGATCAACGCCCGCGGGTTTCTCGGTGATGAAGCAATCGGGGCCCTCTTCCAGGAGAAAGCCGTCTTTTTCAATGGTGCTCAAAGTGCCGCCGGCTTTTTTACCCGACTCCAGAACATTCAACTCGAGCGATATATTTTTTTCTTTGGCCAATTCGGTCAGTCGGTGGGCACAGGCAAGCCCGCTGACCCCGGCTCCGATGACGGTGACTCGAAAAGAGTTCATGCGAGGGCTTCCTCCACCAGTGAGGAGAGCATGGCGATAAAAGAAGGATGAGTGCCGACGGTTTTGGCCCGCACCAGATGGAGGCTTTTCCACTTCGCTTTTTCCTGGGCCAGGACATCGATGTCGTACAACACCTCCACGTGGTCCACGAGAAAACCGATGGGAGCCACCACGCAGGCGGATAAGGTTTCATAGGTTCGGCGTTCGATGAAGTCGCCCAGATCGGGTTCCAGCCAGACATCGTTCGGGTTACCGCTGCGGCTGGTGTAAGCCGTTTGGTAGTAAGGGACCTCAACTTGCTGCATGACGGCCTGCGCGGTCTGCTCGAACTGAAGGGAGTAGGGCGACTCATGTGCCATCTTTCGGGGGATGCTGTGAGTGGTGAAGATGAGTTCGGCCCGGTGGCGTTCTTTTTCCGCGGGAGTGAGTTCGGTATAAGACTCGTTGATATGATCGGCGATGGCCTTGATGAAGCCGGGACGAGTGTGCCATTCGGGAGCGTAGGTGATCGCGGGTACTGGCAGTCCCTGAGTTTTCAAATCCTCCAAAGCATCGTGAACGCGGTTCGTGTATTTATCATAAGAAGCGGGGCTTCGATGGGGCGCCATGACGATGGCGAAGATATTGGTCTTGCCCTGCTTGGCCAGGTCCGTCAAAGTTTCGCTGATGCGGGGGAAGTAATGCGCGAAACCCACGACGACGGGGATTTCTAAACCCCGGGCTTTCAGGAGTTTTTCCAGGGCCTGGGCCTGTTCTTTCGTCAGACGGTTATAAGGTGAAACGCCGCCGATCTTCTCGTACTGTTTGGCCACGAGTTTGAGGCGCTCGGCCGGGACGTTCTTTCCGTGGGTGACATCCTCTAAAAAGCGGAGAACGTCCTCGGGTTTTTCCGGACCGCCAAAGCCGATGAGTAGAACAGCGTCGAAAGATTTCAAGGAATCATTGTCTCCAG
>CAYXYA010000072.1:0-8512 GCA_964469185.1 uncultured bacterium
GTCTTGAGAGGATAATTCTCCATGAAGGGCAGAAAACCAAAGGTGGTATCCACAACACCCTTCCTCACATAACCGGGAACGCCGATCCCAAGACCCAGAAGTGTCTTCGGCTCCAGCGCCGCTTCAGCCAGGATCTCGCACCAAGCGTCCTGTAAGGAGGATAGGAATTTTTTGCTGTCTTTCGTGACGGTAGGAAATACCCGCAGGGTTACGATCTTGCCCTTGTCCAGTGACACCAGCCCCAGTTTTGTTCTGGTCCCGCCCACATCGACTCCTAGGGCGAAGCGGTGTGATTTTGGCTTTGGTTTCATCGTCCGTTCACTCTTTATCGGTGATCTTGGAGCAACGCCGAAAGACTCCCGCCGTTTTCCCCCGTCGTCTCGCCACCTCATGGAGCAGACGCTCCTGGGTGATACAGCAGGCTAGCGGGAACAACTCCTCACCCACCATTGGCATCTTTAGGAGAAGGGATTTTTTCGGAAGTTTGAACCTTTGGTCGGAAAAAACCACAACATGACCACCCGCCTCCGCGATCTCACGGGCCATAGCTTTCATCAAGAGAAAGGTTCGCCCTTTGGGCGCGAATAGGACAGAGCGGTGTTTGGGGCCTAACAGTTCATAGGGTCCATGCCGAAAAGATCCGCCGGTAAAGGCAGTCGCGCTGACATTGGCCCCTTCCATGAAGGTCAAGGCCGATTGCCGCGCCGCCGCCACCGAGGGGCCACGCGCGATGAAATGGATGGCGTCCCTGTCCGCCAATAGAGCGGCGGCTTTTTGAATGGCTTTGAGATCGACCTTCCCCATCACGGACGAAACCATTTCCAGGCGCTTCAAAGCCTTGTCCAAAGCTTTAGTCCCAATGACCGCCTGTCCCATCAAGAACATCAGTCCCAAGCTGTTTGAATAGGTCTTAGTGGAGATCGCGGCTTCCTTCCCCGCCAGCAAAGGGAGGAATAGGGACGAGGCTTTGGCCAAAGTGCTTTGCGGGTTATTGCTTATGGCAATGACGCGGTTTCGAAGCGACTTGTTCTTCGCCAGATGACGCGTTTCAGCGCTTTCGCCCGATTGACTGATGAGGACATAGAGGGCTTTGCGGGAACTGAAATAGTGGTCCAACTCGCCCGCTTCATGAATACTGGCGTCGATGCCTGCGAGTCCCAGCGTCTGCTGGATCAAGTCCGGAACGTATTCCGAAGTTCCCATGCCACTGAAAACAACCCTGCGGGCTTTTCGGACACGTTTCGCCCAATCCATCAACTTGGGTCTTCCCTCACCCCTGTAATAGCGGATTAGTCTTTTGAGCGCGGAAGGCTGCTCTTCAATCTCTTTCAGAAAAGCGCTCGTGTTGGATTTGATGGGCACCTTTGATCCTTTTCTCACGACTCCCCATTCCGTACGACCTTGTGGTGAGTTCATCGAACCATTTTCGAACCTTAAAATTCATTTTTAAAAAAATTTCTATCGAGTCGATCTCCTAATCACCTTTAAATCTTTCGATGGCGGGAAATCTCGAGGTTCCATGGCCACCGGGTAATCGCAGGTCATGAACGTCATTACTTTTGATTACAACTTGAAAATCATGCGCCGACGTTAAATTTTTAATTGTCTGAGGTTTATCAAGACTAAATTGATCGATTTCTAAAATATCACCAAGTTTTAAAAAAATAGGTTTCGGTAGAGAAAACACGAAAAGGATCTCATTAGTTGTTAGCGCCTCATAATAAACCTGATCACTATATGCAATATTCGGATTAATTACGTGCACCTTAGCCTGCATTAATTCACCTCTTCGCGTCAGACTCGAGCCCGCCTTTACTTCTTATAAAATTTCTCGTTGATGGTCTTGTTCAGCTTCGTCAGGGCGGCTTCCGGCGTCTCGGTGCCTAACCACACGATCGCCAACTCGGTGCCCATCATATCCAGCCATTCTGTCGCGTTGGCGTCGAAGGGTCTGAAATGACCGTCCTTGACCGCGTTCACCAGGAATTTTTTCCCCTGCGGTATTTGAGTGTCCAGGAAAGCGGGCGAATCGGCCAAGGTCTTCATCGCCGGTTGGGTCAACCCGGTGGCCGCCATCAACTTTTGACCCTCAGGCCCCGCGAGGTACTTGACCAACTCGTAGGCCACTTCGGGGTTCTTGCAGGTCTTGACAATACCGTATCCGGTCGCGCTCAGCGGGAAACCGCGTTTGCCCTTGGGACCCGTCGGAAATTCCACCACATCCCAATCGAAGCTTTTGATGTTCCGAAACTCCGGCACCTTCCATATGCCTCCGGAATACATGGCCACTCTGCCGTTTAGGAAGAGGTCCGAATTGCCGGCTCCACCCATCGCGGTGACATTGCTGGGACCCACCATGACCTTGTATTTGTTGATCAAGTCCGCGCGGAACTGGACGCCCTCGATCGCGTTAGTGGTGTCGATGGTGCAATGGGTGGGGTGCTTCACGTCATCCACCAAACTTCCGCCGTAGGTATAGATCCAGCCCTCATAATTGGGCCAATCGTCCACATAAGCGAACTGCTCCACGTTCCCCTTAGCGTCTTTCTTGGTGAGCTTCATGCAAGCCGCCAGGAACTGTTCCTGAGTCCAATCATTCTTCGGATAAGCGAGACCGGCTTCGTCGAACTTTTTCTTGTTGTAGTAAACGACACCCACGGGCGCGATGTCCCTGGGGAGCGTCTGCAATTGTCCGTTGACCATGTAATAGTCGATGACCTCCGGATAAAAATCGCTCAGCTTCAACGAAGGGTCTTTATCTATATAAGGTTTCAGATCTATCAAGACCCCTCGGGAAGAGAAGGCCGCCATTTGCTCGGCGCTCACCGCCATCACGTCGGGCGCGAGCCCCCCGGAGAACTGGGTCAATATCTTGGTGATGTATTCGTTATAAGGGACACGCATCGATTGCACTTCGACATCGGGATGGCTCTTATTGAACTCCTTGATCAGGTTCTGGATGATGACGGCTTCGGACACGTCCCCCATCCCGATCAACCGCAAGGTCACCTTGTTCGACTTGCTCGAGCACCCGGCATAGAGGCAAACCGCCGCCGCGAGTAGAATTCCGGCGAAACCGCATTTCCATTTGTTCATCACTGCCTCCCTATTCGATCTTATTTTTTCTCGCTCTGTGGGCCGTCCGTCCTGAAGGGCGAGACCGGAAGACCATTCTTCCCGAACAGATTACAGATCGGATTGTCCGCCCAGGCGTACCGGACCGCCGTCGGCGCCGATACCTGGTCGCTCCAAACCAGCACTGAAGTCCCGTCGATCTTCGTCTCGGCCCATTGGAACTTCCCATCCGCTCCGGCGATGGCGAAGCCCTTCATATCCCCTCCACCTTTTATCTGAAGGCCCTTTTCCGCGTTCGTGAATTGAACGCGGACCTTTTTCCCCTCGATCGTTATGGAATCGTAGAGAGGGCTGACAACGCCCGGCTTACCGTAGGCGACAGGCAAAACCGCCTGCGCCAAGCGGTAACCCACGTCCGTTTTGTTCTTCGGATGAATGTCGTTCGCGTCTCCCAGATCGATGAGCACGGCCATTCCCGTCTTGGGCTCCTTCAAGGCCATGGCCTGGGCCTCGCGTAATTCAGCCCAAGCGCTATTGCCGGGTTCTGGCTGGACAGCCTTGTAATTCGGTAATTGCGCGACGAAGAAGGGGAAATCCCCCTCGCCCCACGCCTTCCGCCAACTTTGAATGAGGCCCGGCAAAAGTTTCTGGTATTCCGCGGGACGGCCCTCGTTCGATTCCCCCTGGTACCAGAGCGCGCCCCGGATACGCAAAGGCGTCAAGGGAGCGATCATGGCGTTGTACATCACCGAAGGCGCTTCGGGCTGCGCCCCCGGAAGGACGACCGAGAAGATCATGGTCTGCAACGCTTCCTGCGTGAAGGGTTTGTGGAAACCCCATCCGGCCTGTTTCAGGCTCGAAAGCGGGATGGTGTGAAGTTTCCAGTCGCTCGTCAACTCGAAAGGTTCCGAGCCATAATTGTCGAAATCGGTGATGGTAGGCTGGGCCGTATTAGCGCTGAACTTGCCGCTCCCCCTGGCGTAAAATTCCACCGCCTGATAGGAACTCAGGTCGACCGCGCTCCCATCGGCCTTGAACGGAGCGGCAACAGATCCCCAGGCGCCTCCGAGAAAATGTCCCGTCACGATCCCGATGGGACCGGACACCGGACCTCCGCTATCCTTCGTGGAAAAAGTGATCGTAGAGCCGGGAGCGGCGTTGCCGGACCAGTTGCCGCCGAAAGTGTTCGAGCCGTCCGCATTCGCGTCGAGTTTCATCAATATCGCCGCAGGTTTCGCGGAGGCGTCCTTCGGGACGAGCTTAACGCCGGCTATCTCCAGCCGGGAGTCCATGCCCTTCACCCAAAAATTCCGCTCCACCTCAGGCTTAGCCGCCCAACGGTCCAAAGCGGGTTTGAAGTCCGCGGAGGACTTCAGCTTTTCCGCGGGGGTCCAGCTTTCGATGATGGTCCCGCCCCAATAACTTCCAACGAGTCCCACGGGAACGCTCATGTTCTCCCGCAGGTTCCGGGCAAAATGATAAGCCACGGCGGAAAAGGTCTTGATCGTTTCGGGCGAGCAGACCTGCCAGGAGCCCACAGTCTTCGTCAAAGGTTTGTCGGAAGAAGCCCGGACCTGCATGAAAAAATGAATCTTGGAGTCGGTGGCTTCAGGAATGGTCTTGGCGGCGTCATGGGTGATATTCATCGCCAGTTCCATATTGGATTGGCCGGAGGCGACCCAAACCTCGCCCACCAGGACATCATTGAAAGTGACTGAATCGGAGCCCGCGACCGTCAATTCATAGGGCCCGCCCGCGGGAAGAGCGGGCAACTCCACCTTCCAATCTCCGTTGGAGTTAGCGATGGCCGAACCGGACTGGCCCGCGATGGAAACGGTCACCTTCTGTCCTTTACTATCCTTGCCCCAGACCACGGCGGGCATTTGTTGTTGGAAGACCATGTGGTCCCCAATGAGTGTCGGTATTTCCAACTTCCCCCAAGCCGCTGTCGTTGTCGTGAATAGCATCATGACCATGAACCCCTTTAATAGAACTCGTGATCTCGGCATAGGACTCCTCCATGAGATAAGTCTTTATAGTTTAGATCAACCGCAGCTATCTATCCCTTTTTTCTCGCGCGCTCAAAATATTATCGGGAGGACTTCAACCCCTTCACGAGAACGGGCCAATCGACCTCAGGCACCAATTTTTCTTTTGAGCTCGGGGGCCTGCTCAAACCAGCGACAACCTCGTTCACGGGCTTCCCGCCGGCCAGTCCCCGCGCGTCGACAATATCCTGCAGTTTTTTGATACGGTCACCCGTGGCCGGATGGGTGGAAACATACTTCATGAACTTCGGCATTTTTTCCTGTTTTTTGAGGACCTCGAAGAACCGGATCATCCCCCGCGGGTCGATGCCCGCCGCGAGTACCATCTTCATGCCTTCGATGTCCGCTTCCTCCTCTTCGTCGCGGCTGTATTCCAGCAAGGCCAGGGTGCGGGCGCTTTTCATCCCAAAGGCCATGCTTCCGGTGAAGTCCCCTGAAAGGGCCGCGATCAAAAGACCCGTGGAGGAATCCTGGATGATCCTTTGAGTCGTGTGGCGTTTAAGGACGTGCTGGATCTCGTGGGCCAGGACGCCGGCCAGTTCCTCAGGAGCCCGGGTTTCCTCGAGTAAACCGTTGAAAACCACGATGGACCCGCCCGGCAAAGCGAAAGCGTTGACGATAGGTAAGTTGGAGACGACCACATGGAAATGGTAGGGACATTGCGGGACGGTGCTGGTCAGTTTATCCATGATCTTTTGGATGGCCTGGGCCAATCGGGGATCCTTGACGCGCGTCTCGGGCGGGGCCAGCTGTTCTAATTCGGACTTTCCCACCCCCTCTTCCCAGCTGATGGGAACGCGCGAGGCGACGTTCTTGGCCAGCGCGGGAATGCCCCATCGATAGACCGCGAAACTCACCGCCAGCGTGGCTAGGGCGGCGTAGAAGGTCAACCATCTGCGGGCGCTGCGAAAACCGGGATCGTGGAAGCGGCTTGACTGGCCCAGGGATTTCGCGCGCAGGGTGTGAAGGAAATCCGTATCGGGGATGGTCAGCACTTCAGTGAGGCCGTCGCCTTTTTCCAAACGCACCGGCTCGCCGGTATAACTCCCCTGGACTTGGTGGATCTCGGGATAAGCCCAAACGACTTCTTCCCCGTTATCCAGAGTGATCCTCAAGCCGGACTTGAGTGGCCGGATATCCACCCGCCGCGGAGTGGACGTCTTCCCGTCCAAGTACTGGCCCTGCCAAAGTACTTTCATGGAAGTCCTTCCGGAACGTTACCCTAAGTCGAAGTCCAGCTCCATAAAGCTGGCCAATTCTTCACCTGTGGCGTTCACGGTTTGATGATCTTGCTGGATGGCGTCAAGATCCACCGGGCCGTCCAACGTCAGATTATTTGTCAGATAATTGATGGCGCGCACTTGGGCCCAGGAAAAGCCGAACCCCAGGGTGAAAAGGACCAAAAGCATGTTCACCAGGCTCATCATCAACATCCCTCCAAAGGTGATGGAGCAGTCGAACCGGGCTCCGCCGAAGCAGGTATGGTCCCAAATGCAGCGGGTTCTTTTGACATGGTACCAAAGCAAAGAGAAGGTCAAGGTCGGGATAGCGAAGAGGAGGCAGGCGAGATAGCTCTTGAAAAGATCGTCGCCCTTGCCGTCATAGTCGAAATTCTTGTCGCCGATAAAGGTGTTCGATAGAAGGAACTTCTCGCGTTTAGCTTCGTAGTAGGGAGTATAAAGCCCCAAAGTGATGGCGGTGAGAAGGCTGCCCTTCACATAAATTCCCATGTAGTCCCTCCACGTCCCTTGGAAGGAGAACCGGATACCGCGCCAGGCCGTGCGGCTGAGGCGGTAGCGCCTGGAACCGATGGTGGCCATGGGGATGAAAAGCAGTATGAGCAAGAAAGAAGACAACACTCCCACCGCGATCAATCCCGGCCCCGCTCCCATCCAACGCGGCCCATTGCTGACCAACATATAGGGAATGAAGAACACCACAGCGGCCTTCAACCATCCGCGAAGGATCTCCCCGCCCGTTCCATGGTAGGAAAGACGGTCCCCCGCGATCTCCATCTGCCCCCCACATGTACTTGCGGACATTCACCCGCGCCCAAAAAGAATAGATCCCCAATGTGATCAGAGTGAAAAAAAGATTAACCCAATGGATGCCGAACAGAGTTCCCCCTTCTCCATGAAAAGTGATGGTCCTCTTTTCTTCTGTAAGCGCCATAGTCCACCTCCGAGATTGAAGAAATACCGTCGACAGTTTATCCCCTCAGGCTTTAAAACGAACATTAAGTTTCGCGATTTTATCGCTCGGCTTGTACGCTCACGGCGGGTAGCTTAAAATGAAGCTATGAAAACCCTTCCAATAAGACGGATGTTTTTCGAGGCTTTTATCTTGGTCTTCTCCCTCGCCTCGACCCTTCATGCCGCTATCCCATCGCCCCACGGCCCCATCAGCGATTTTGCCGGAGTCTTGTCCCAATCGAATAGAACCCATATCGCCGCCGTCATCGACCGGGTCGAGTCTAGCACCACGGCTGAGATCTTCGTGGTGACCGTGACATCGCTCGATGGTTTGACGGTGGAAGAATACGCCAACCAACTCTTCAAGGAATGGGGCATCGGAAAAAAGAAGAAGGACAACGGCCTTCTGGTATTGGTCTGTCCGCCTGAGCGCAAAATGCGTATTGAGACAGGCTATGGGATGGAAGCGGTCATTCCCGACGGCTTGGCCGGAGAGGTCATGCGTAATGTTTTCATCCCCGCTTTCAAGAACAACGACTATTCCGGCGGCATCGCCGAGGGCGTGGAACAGCTGGCCAAATTCATCGAAGGCTCTGAATCGGCTGAGGAGTGGAGGAATACCGGACAGCCCCAGGAAGGGCCCGCTGAATTTTTAGCTTCCCTGGGCATGGTCGGCTTCATCTCGATCTTTGTCGTCCTGGGCATGGGCGGGTTGGGCTACGCCTTCGGAAGCAAAACGGGATTCTTCATCATCTGGGACGGCATGTTCGCCGGCATTCCTTCTATCATGCTTTTTTCCGAGCCCCAACTTGGCTTCTTTCGGTTGATCCCGGCAGTGCTTGGGATCACGGCGGCGATCTTCGGTTTTCGATTTGGAAAAAAGAACCCGCCTTCGAAGGGCAAAAAAGGAAAACGCGGGGGCGGGGGTTGGATCTGGGGCGCGGGCAGCGGAGGTTCCGGAAGCGGGGATTCATGGGGCTCGGGCGGCGGATTCTCCAGCGGGGACAGCGGTGGCGGCGGAGGTTCCTCAGGCGGCGGCGGCTCCAGCGGAAGCTGGTAGATTTGTGGTGTCATTGCGGAGAAGTGTTTTCTTTTTAGGCCCTCTCTGGCTCTAGCCGCCATGAACCACGGGGGTCATCTCGAACAAGCCGGGAGAAGTTCTTTCTTTTTCGACCTTCTCCACTCAGACCGCCATCC